>JANNBD010000389.1:0-2424 GCA_031385105.1 Chamaesiphon sp. OTE_78_metabat_374 | reverse complement strand
TCAGTCCGAATCCGGCGGGATAGATTTACCCCTTTACCAAAGGGAATCAACACGACATAACGACCAGGGAGGCTGACATTTCCAGTCAGTCGGGGGCCTTTATTTCCGGTTGGTTCCTTCATGATCTGCACCAGCACTTTTTGCTGTGGCGCGAGCAATTCGGTGATCGAACCAGCACTGCGTCTGAGTCTGAGTGGCCCTAAATCAGTAACGTGGATAAATCCATTGCGAGACGGGTCGCCGATGTTGATAAATGCAGCATCGATCCCTTGCAACACATTTTCGACGATGCCAAGATAGATATCACTGACCTGATGTTGTCCGGTCGCTACTACCAATTCTTGAATTTGGTCTTCCCCAAATACGGCACCAATGCGGTGTTGCTCCGCAATAATTATTTGCTTTGGCATTCAATTTCCTCGAAAATTAGCAGCACGTCCGGTCACAGAGAATCGACTGGTGCCGAGCGTTGCTGGTATGATGTAGTAATATATGACGCGATTGTAGGTAGAAAGATCTAATCGGTAGCTAGATGGTTGACATCTGGTTAGTTTGCTAGGTGCTAAATGATGCACCGCATCAAGTACTCAGATGTATAGCTATCGATCTTCAAAATATCTGCCTGTTTGCAAGACATTCGGTGTTGGTACAGCCGCTCATAAAAGGGAAACGGCAATCGTATCGCTAGAGGAGAGCTTGTATCAATACCTACCGTCTCTTCTGTTGCAACTTCTTTGTAGAGAGTTGTTATTTATTTGTAGCCTTCTACAACCTAGGCGAACTGGGCGATTTTCCAATTCTTTTCAAACTCCATCACACTTAATAATTTACGCGTGATGGTGGTGGTATATCCATAAATCCACGAAAATTTTGTCCAGTAGACGACCGCTTCCAGTTTGGATTACCGAAAGGTCTAAAGAAGATTGGCTATAGTTGCTCTTCCTTGAGGCGATCGCTCTTGGTTACTTTCGATTATAGCTGTAAACTGTCACGATCTCAAAGCTAACTTTCGCAGACTTTGAATCGTTTCGATCGTGGCTTGGGCAACTCGATCGATCTCACCTACAGTATTAGTATGCCCAATTCCGAACCGAAGTGCTGCATAGGCGAGAGATTGGGACCGACCGATCGCCTGGAGGACGTGGGAAGGGGCAATTTTAGCGGAACTGCAAGCCGCCCCAGAAGAGAGGGCTACAGTGGGACGCAAGCCGAGGAGGAGCGCGTTTCCATCTACACCTGCGACACTAATATTCAGGTTTCCGGCTAATCGCTGAGTGGGATGTCCATTTAGATAAATTCCATCAATATTACTCAGTTGCGACCACAATCGATCTCGTAATTCGATTAATTTGGACGTATTAAGATCGATATCTGCCAGGGCAATTTCCACAGCCTTGGCAAAACCAACTATTTGCGGTGGGTACAGCGTACCCGATCGCATTCCCCGTTCGTGCCCACCACCATGCAGTTGGGGCGATATTTTCACACGCGGATTTCTACGCCGAACGTACAGCGCGCCAATCCCTTTTGGTCCATAGACTTTGTGCGCCGTGAGCGACATCAGATCGATATTTAATAAGTTAACATCTAAGGGGATTTTGCCGATCGCTTGAGCTGCATCAGTATGAAATAAAATTTCACGTTCGCGACAAATCTTCCCAATTTCAGCGAGTGGTTGAATCACGCCAATCTCGTTATTCGCTGCCATAATTGATACCAAAATTGTATCAGAACGAATGGCATTTTTTAGCTGGTTAAGATCTAGTAATGCATCTGGATTTACAGGTAAATAAGTAACTGCAAATCCCAATGATTCCAGATATTCACAGGGATCTAATACAGCATTATGTTCGGTTTGAAGGGTGATAATATGTTGCCCTTTGGCGAAATAAGCTTCAGCAACTCCTTTGAGCGCGAGATTATTTGCCTCGGTTGCACCACTAGTAAACACAATCTCTTCGGGGCTGGCACCAGTAGCTGCTGCAATCGTCTCTCTTGCACCTGTGACAGCCGCGTCTGCCTCCCAGCCGTACTGGTGAGTGGTGCTGGTGGGATTGCCAAAGTGTTCGGTGAAGTAGGGCAACATTGCCGTTAGCACGCGCGGATCTACAGGCGTTGTGGCATGATGATCTAGGTAGATAGGTTTGTATTGATCTTGACTCATGATTATTAATTATCAACGATCGATTTCAATACGGTGTCAACGTGATTCTTGACACGAACATTTAACCAAATTTGGGAGATATTGCCAGTCGGATCGATCAGAAAAGTCGATCGAACGATACCCATATATTCCTTACCCATGAATTTCTTTAATTGCCAGACACCATAACTTTCAGCGATTTGATGTTCGGGGTCACTGAGGAGGGTAATCGTGAGGTTATGTTTGTCGATAAATTTACCGTGGGATGCGATCGAATCTGG
>JANNBD010000320.1:0-1891 GCA_031385105.1 Chamaesiphon sp. OTE_78_metabat_374 | reverse complement strand
TGAATGGTGAATAGTGAATACAGCGAGTCAAAAAACTAATTTCGCACCCATAAAGCCAGCCCACCACCGCGTCCACGGGCAGCAATACCGTGTTCTCCAGCCCAAAAGAAAGCAAAAAATGGTAAATTGGCGATCGAGAGTTGTTCAAAATCTTTTCCCCCACGTTTACCACTGCGAATTTTGCCTTGATAGACTGTTGCGCCCAATATCTTCATTTGGAGCTGAATAAAATCAAATGCTAAGAGATTTTTCTTGCCTGGATAACGACAAGGCCCTGTAAATTGAAATTGAACTGCTGCGACAATCAACTTGTTTGTGATCGTCCCTGTTGACGATTCAACATCTTGGGTAAAAGCGATCGATGCTGGTGTAATTTTAGGGAAGTAAAAACCGCTACCTAACTTAATTCCGCCTCGTTGCTTGTCCTTCTTGGCTCCAGTCGCAAAACACAGTCGCCATTCACCGAGCAGAGATTCAAATGGGATCGCTAATTTCTCGCGACGGGTAAATATTTCGGCTGCCTGTAGAGCATTTACCATCACCTCTTTCGTTGGACGATTAGTAGATTGCGCCGCTTGATTTAAGATAGTTGTAAAGTCAGAAGTGGAAGTATTCACGATCGAATGGCTAGGAATTAGCAATTGGGACTAGACTTTAGGCTGGGCAGGGACAATAATTCGCCATCGAACTAATTGATGCTCGATTTGTTGGAGTAAACTGTTTTCTATCGTTGATAAATCACTATCGATTGCATCACCAGATTTGAGAAAGTCAAAAGCGGCTCGAAACTCGCTGGGAGTTGCGGCAATCGGTGCGTCAAAGTGACAGGGAATAATCTGCTCAAAGTCCCATTGTGACACGCGATCGACCCATTCGATCGTTTGAGCCGGAGCGCGATTAAGAATCAGCGTCTGGAGAATTGGCGCGACTAATAGCCGTCCACCACCACACAATTTGTCAAACTCCTGGTGCCAGTCTGCCCGCCATTGAAACGGATATAGGCCAAAATAGCTCTGCCTGGAGCGATCAGCCGCCTCTAGCGACTTGCGAAAGGTTTCACCCCAAGAGAGGATTTCGAGGACGTTGGGCTGGAAATAGAAGGCAAATAAGCAAATCCGCTGCCAGCCCTGAAGTCGATTTGCAGGGGTGTCACAGATCGGTTCGCTGGCTTGGTTCCGCGCATGAAATAACAGCGGATAAAGTTCGGCTTGGAGAATTGGCGGCGGCTCAGTGGGAATTGAAACAATTGTATCGGTAACTAGTAACGTCTGCGACGGGCGGTGAAAAAAAGCAACCTCGGCAAACTGTCCTGGGCCTAGATCGATCGTCTTCAAGATGGCATAATCAAACTCATCCCCGAACGGTGTCTTGTGGCTATCTGGCGGGAGCACCTGTGTCCGTCCCCGTGGCAGACCCAGCCAGCTCAGTGGTAAATTAATTGGAAAGCTCCATTGATCTGGTGTCACCCATACCTGCGCTCCTGGAAAAGCTCTCGCAAATGGGCCAACAAAAACCTTGTGTTCTAACCCCGAAATTGTTGGCAAAATAATGTACTGAATATCGCCATGAGTGCGGACTAGTTCATCGATTAATTCCAGACATTCACCCGTTGGAGCCACAGGCGCGTAGACGAGTAAACCACCACCAACCAGTTTTACCACCGTCATCCGAATCGGTACAACGACATATAAAGTGCCCTGAACTTGATCGAATGTCCAAATTGTATTTGACGTTACTTCAGTGCGAATCGTGCGTCGGTTATTGTATGGATAGATGGGCAGCGTAAACCAAAATCGCCAAAACCTGTCAACTTTTCGCACTTCAGTTGGCGTAATTACACGTTCATCTAGAGCCACTGCCCAACCTCCAGCAATATCTACAGGTATTGCTG
>JANNBD010000299.1:0-9593 GCA_031385105.1 Chamaesiphon sp. OTE_78_metabat_374 | reverse complement strand
GTTTCCCGCGCGCGGAAAGTAGAACGTTTCTTATCCCAACCCTTCTTCGTTGCAGAAGTATTCACTGGATCTCCTGGTAAATACGTCAAACTCGAAGACACGATCAAAGGTTTCAAAGCAATCTTGGCTGGTGAAATGGATGATTTACCAGAGCAAGCTTTCTACCTCGTTGGCGACATTGCAGAAGCACGCGCTAAGGGTGAGAAGCTGTTGAAAGGCTAGGAATTAGTGAATAGTGGATAGTGGATAGTGGATAGAGAGCTAGTTGGTGGGCAACGCCCACCCAAAAACTAACTCTATCTGCTAACTAAGTAAAAACAATCTATTATTTGCTATTCACTATCCACTATTCACTATTCACTATTCACTATAAAAAATGACACTAACAGTAAGAGTAATTGCTCCCGACAAGACTGTCTGGGATGGCACAGCAGACGAAGTAATTTTACCTAGCACAACTGGTCAATTGGGTATTTTGACTGGTCACTCGGCACTTTTGACCGCACTAGATACTGCGGTAATGCGCGTAAAATCTGGTAAAGATAAATGGATTCCGATCGCCTTAATGGGCGGGTTTGCTGAAGTTGATAATAATGAAGTAACTGTATTAGTCAACGGTGCTGAACTCGGTGAATCAATTAATAAAGAACAAGCTCAAAAAGAATTAACTGAAGCTGAACAAAAAGTAGCTAGTACTCAATCAGGTACTCGTCAAGAACAACTACAAGCAACTCAGGCTTTCAAACGCGCACGCGCTAGACTGCAAGCTGCTAGCTAGTTTCAAGCATCAATCGAATTATAAATACCAAAAATCCTTGCGATCGATCGCAAGGATTTTTGGTATTTATAACGATTAAAAATGATTTGGGTATTGCGCTGAGATTTGGGTACTATAGGGATGGTGAAATTACTCGCGTCTCGACCAATCTCATGCGAAGCGAACCAGACACAACCAAGCCAATAGATCCTATTCTCGACGAACAGCTTACTAAATTTGATCGATCGACTCAAACTGGAGTCTGGACACATTTAGACAAACGCCAAATCATCAGCGAGATGCGCGATAGGATTATCGATCCGTATCAGATCCGACAGGGCGAGCAACCTTTTTGTGGCCCTGCGGCAGTAGTATTTGAATTAATTCGCAAACAACCCGATCGATACATCCAAATCTGTCAGAGTTTGTATGAGCATGGCAGCTTTGAAGGGTATTCCAAAAAATTTGTGGCTGCGGGTAGACTCTGCCGCAGCTATGGTAATCTGCGGATGGCACAGGCAGACTGGATGATCTTGGCGACCCTACGCGACTGTGCCAACAAGATTGTCCCCGTCCATCCCAAAGCACCAAAACTAATTCGAGAAATCGGTGGCATCACCAAACCCTGGGAAATTAGTGCTTGGGTGCGGGAGCTGCTGGGATACACCCACTCAAAATCCCACCCCACGCCATTATCCGGCGAATTTCGAGCAATTCAAGCAGCAAACAGCACGATCGATTCTGGCGGTGTCGCCTTTGCCTTAATCAATTCACAAGGATTGCTCGGCAGCAACTCGTTTCTTGCCGCCCGTTTTCATCGGATTTATCCCAATCATTGGGTTACGATTGTGAGCAATATTTCAATAGAATCACCAACAAAGATCTCCAAACACATTCATGGTCGGATCGAATTTGACATTTACTCCTGGGGTCGGAAAATTCATGTCAGTAAGGATCCAGCCACAATCAAAGATTTTTTCTGGGGCGTAACACTCGGAAAATCGATCAGTCAACTATCTACCCTCAATTGATTAAATAACATGAAAGTGCTTCACATTATTACCGCCTTTGATGACGGCGGTGCTCAGGCTGTCCTCTATCGATTTGTGACTGGTGACAAAAAAAATGATCACCAGGTGATTTCACTGATGGATATTGGCTCCTATGGCGATCGATTAATTAAACTAGGTATTCCGGTTTACTCACTCAACATGCCAGGTGCAAAACTAACAATCGGTGGTTTGACCAAGTTACATCGACTGATTAAGCAGATCGATCCAGAGGTAGTCCAAACCTGGATGTACCATAGCGACCTAGTTGGCGGGATTATTGCTAGACTTGCTGGCAAAAAGATTGTTGTGTGGGGGATTCACAACACCAATCTCGATCCAGCGCAAACCGCACTCACAACTAGATTGACCGTGCGTGCCTGCGCCCTACTCTCTGGAGCCGTTCCCCAAAAAATTATTAGTTGTTCTCAAGATGGTATTCAGGTACATACCGCAGTTGGCTATAAAACCAGAAAAATGGTCGTGGTGCCCAATGGCTATGATGTCAGTGAATTTTCACCCCAGCCAGATTATCGCCATCGACTGCGCCAAGAATGGAACATCACCGAAGATACAACCTTGTTTGGCATGGTCGCTCGGTGGGATCCTCAAAAAGATCACCCAAATCTGATTGCCGCTCTAGTTCACCTCAAAAACCGCGCGACTTTGCCTTGGCACTGCGTACTGGTTGGATCGGGTTTAAATGGGGAAAATCAAGAACTGGTAGCATTATTGGAACAACACGGAGTCAAAGATTGTGTGAGCTTGCTCGGAATTCGCAACGATATTCCCGCTGTGATGAATGCACTGGATCTACATGTCCTGTCTAGTTCCTATGGCGAAGCATTCCCGAACGTTGTCTCAGAAGCAATGGCTTGCGGCACACCTTGTGTTGTAACACTGGTAGGCGATGCCGCTCTAATTGTTGGTGATACTGGCTGGGCAGTTCCAGCCCGCGATCCCTCCCAGCTAGCTCATGCCATGCTCGAAGCTGTGAATGAGAAATCAGATCGAGCTGTATGGGCAGATCGACAAGCAATCTGTCGCGAACGAATTCGATCGAATTTCAATCTAGAGATGATGATCGACAAGTACAATGCTGTTTGGCATGATTCGATCCTGGCAGCTAGTTCTAAGTAGTTAGGACTGCTCAAAGGTTTTAGCCTATTGCCAATTAGTTCTTGGCTGATGATAATAACCATTGAGTCACGCCGTCCGCGATCGATTTTGCCATTTTTTGCTGCTCTTGAGGAGTGGCAATCAGTTCAAATTCACTAGGATTGCTCATGAAGCCCAATTCTAGCAGCACCGAAGGTGCAGATGCGGGCCGAGCGAGGGCTAGGTTGTTCCAAAACACACCGTAGGATGGACGGCCAGTATCTTTAACCACATGGTTGTGGAGGTAGACGGCGAGGCTCTGGGCTTGAGCGTGATACCAGAAGGTTGAAAAACCTTTGGTATCGGGATTGCCCCCATCGGGGAGGGAATTGTGATGGACAGAGAGAGCCAGTGTGGGTTCTAGATTATCAATGATTGTTTGTCGATCGTCTAGTTCGATAAACTTGTCTACTTCTCGTGACAGAAATACTGAGGCACCGCGCATCGACAGCTCATTTGCCAGTAGTTTAGAGGCATAGAGGTTGGCATCTTTCTCGGTGTAACCATTTGGCCCAACGGCACCGGAATCTTTACCGCCATGCCCTGGGTCTAATAATATTTTGGTACCAGTCAGGGGTTTATCAGGATTGTCTTTATTGAGCTTGGGCGGGTGGCGGAAGGACAGCACGAGGTTGCTGCCTTGGTATTTAAGCTTGTAGCCCCACTGCTGTTTTGATTTGAGGTTAAACACATATTGAACGACTCCAGGGGTCGTTTGCTTCCAATCTAGCCGCGAAACTACGGGGTTATCATTAAACCGGATAATATCCGTTTGAGCGGTGGTGTTGTAAAGAGTGAGGGTGACGGTATTTACCCCTTGTTCTAGAGTGACGGGAACGGCTACTTGGAGCGGGAAGATCACATCAGTTGCGCCAACCCGATCTTTACTCATCACGCTCTTGACGATCGTTTTGGGCGGTACTTTGATCCCTGTAGTGATTTGGACTTGCTCGGCGAGAATCCAACCGCCATAGTCCAGCCGCACCCAGTTGGCTTGCTTGCCATTATTGTTTCCAGTCTGACGCGCGGTAATCGCTGCTCTAGTTCCCTTGGGGAGCGGTGTCAGCCGACTAAAATCTGAGCTAGCACCTGTGCGGGTGATTCCATTTTCGACTTTTACTTCGGCAATGTCGAGATTCAGAGGGGAAAGAATCTGAATTTTGCCTGGTGCTGTTTGAGCAACTGTCGTCGGCGGATTACCTGTTTCTAGCTTATAAGTAGGGTTGCCCAGATCTGCGGCGGCGGAAGCAATTGCACAGCCCAGATATTGCCCTGCACCGTACATGGCTTGGGGTTGGTTCTTGTCGATTAAGGCAGCTTTATTATCGGGCAACTCAACGCTCTTGGTTTGTTCTTGCAGCTTGATATCTTGCCCCGATACATTCACCTCTACCTTTGATTTTGTGGGCGCATTTGCACCAAAACAAACCAACTCTCCAGGCATCCGCGCCATATCCCCCTGGGGTTCGAGGGAGTTAGGAGTGAAATTACCTGGAGGAGCATCGGTTTTAGCTGCGGCCGATCGAGTGACCACAATTGTCTTAGTCTGTCCTTTATAATCAACCTCGAAGGTATTTCTCCCAACCTTAAGGTTGAAGACAGATGCGAAATGCCCTTTGAGACTGCGGGGGACTGAAGTTTGATTAATCGATACTTTGCCTTCGCTCGGCGCACTGCCAATGAGGAAGATTCGATCGGATGCAGTTTTGTAATCGGCAGGAGGATAGGATATGTATAGTGCTTTTGAGGCAGCTTCGGGTGGAGTCAGTTGTGCCATGACTAATGGTGCCACAACCGAGCACAATCCGATCGCGCTACCTACAATCCCTAACTGCGAATACTTACCGAGCATGATTTTTAAAAATCGATTATTTGGTTTGGATTAAAACTACTTTCTAGCTGCTACTTAAACTAGAGTTGTCCCTGAGCTAGATTTGCTTGAGTATTTGTACTCATACTTCAGAAAGTATAGCATCTCTGCGATGGATAAAATACACTATTCCATAGCTTATCTGAACTAGATAGTTAGAACACTAGAACTTGTTCCAATTATTGAAGATATTTAACACTCATCACCATACAATAGGGTGGTATCTCTCATCTAGTAATGAATCTCTAATTTTAGCAAGAAAAGCTCATGCCTAAAGGAAACCAGTGGAATTTTCTGATTTTAGTAGTTGCTGGCATTGCTGGAGCTTTCTTAGTCTTTAAGTTCTTGTTACCAGCGTTGTTAACGATCGTCGGATCTCTATTCTCTTTTATAATATTCTCAGCGTTTGTCTAGTTCCCATTGGGCTGTTTCTAATGGGATATTACAATAGTCTGCAATCCCAAGCTCAAGGAATCAGGGAGGCACATTCTAACACGATTGTTTCGATGCAGAAGCGAGTAGATTTAGCGAACAAGCTGATTGATATTGCATCTAGCTACGGAGAGCATGAAAAGTTTACTCAGATCACTGTCGCTCAAAATGAATCAGTTCAAGCTGCGATGAATACTTCTCAGAAAGTTGATGATTTGCCCTTAGATTGCTTGCGGCGATAGTAATAGCCAACATAGATCAACGCCAAAATCTGAAGCGGCAGGATCAGGGAAACCTCTTTGATCAATATGTTCGTATCCAACCCTGATATTGTCGAAAAGTAAACTCCACTCAAGCCAGCCGGAATCAGCAAAAATAATAATTTCGATTTACCGTTCACGATCGATCTCCTAGATATGATGGGAGGGAATAACTTGAGTTAGCCGGAGCAAATAATAGCCCAAAAAACTCACTGACATTACTAGTTGAAAATCTCTGCGCTGCAACCACTGAACGTAAAATGTCTGTAAACGATAATCGATCAATAGTTCCCAGACCACATGAACGATCACTAATCCAAATCCAATAAATAATAGCGGCCCAAATAGATGATAATCGATCGCGCTACGCCAATCGCCACGCGCGATCGCCATGAATGATCGAGTCATTCCACAACTTGGACAAATAACTCCCGCCAGATGTCGGACAGGACAAAAAATGAAGCCGAGACGATATCCATTGGTATATAACCAACTACTAGTTAGAGGTATGGTACAAGCTCCAATTATCCCGTAACGCAAAATTCGGGATCTTCTTGATAACCTATCCATCAAATCTAGAACCAACCCTTCTTATTGGTGATATATGTATTGATAAATGCTTCATCAGATTGAGTTAAATAGATAATTCCTTCAATCAATCCAATTATCCACATCACTGCGGCACTAATACCGCAGGTAATCCAGCTAGCCAACAAGGTTAGCAGCAACATTATAATTCCCTCTGTAGTGTAGCCTAGTATGAACTTATGAATGCCCAGACCTCCAAGCAGAATACCTAGTATTCCAGCAGCTATTTTTTTACTTGCATCAGGCTGTTGATCTTGCATAATTTTAATATTTTTACTATCTGTAATCACTGACTGTAGCTGTTCGCTATCATGCCTTGCCTCCTAATTGTGCCCAAAAGTTAGAGGTAAATTGCTGTTGACAGTCAATTAACATCTCAGAACTTCCATTTGAGTCAGGCAGGTGTACTCAGAAATAGAGGTAGGGACATTGCCCTACCTCTATCTTCGATACTAACTAATTACTTTTTCTTCCCACTCGCCTTCTCAGCTTTTGCAGCCTTCTTAGCGGCTTCGGCGGCTGCAAAAGCCTTTTGCTTATCAGCTTGGCGTTCTTCTTCTAGCTTATCGAGATAGTAGTGATAGTCACCGAGATAGACGCGGAACTCACCATCGCGGACTTCGACGATTTTATTCGCAACTTGGGAGATAAAATATCTGTCGTGCGAAACAATCAATGCCGTACCATCATAGTTGATCAGCGCATTCTCTAACGTTTCTTTTGCTGGAATATCTAAGTGATTGGTAGGCTCATCTAGGATTAGCAGATTGGCTGGAATCAGCAGCATTTTCGCCAGGGCGAGGCGGGCTTTTTCACCACCACTGAGGGATTCAACTTTCTTAAATACCATGTCACCAGTAAACAAGAACTGACCTAATAAAGTTCTGACTGCTTCATTTTTCCAGTCAGGTACTTCATCATGAATAGTTGCTAGGACTGTTTTGCTCAGATCCAATGCTTCGGCTTGATTTTGTTCAAAATAACTTGGAATCACATTATGTTCACCGAGTGAAATCGTTCCACTGGTTTGATGTTCCATCCCCATGATCATTTTCAACAGAGTGGATTTACCACAACCATTGGGGCCAAGAAAGGCGATTCTGTCACCACGTTCGATGAATAAATCGGTGCCCATAAATAGGATTTTATCACCGTAGACATGTTCGAGATTTTTGATCTCAACTATTTCCCGACCACTGCGAGGAGCTGGTGGAAAGCGGAAACTGAGCGTCCGCATCGTCGATACTGGTGCCGCGATCCGCTCAACTTTGTCGAGTAATTTTTCTCGACTCTTCGCTTGAGTACTGCGAGTCGCACTAGCACGAAATTTCTCTACAAATGCTTGTTGTTTTTCGAGTTCTTTCTGTTGCCGCTCGAAAGCATTTAACTGTGCAGATGAGTTCTCGGCTTTTTGTTCAAGGTAGGATGAATAGTTACCCAGATAGTTTGCCGAAACACCGCGTTCGGTTTCTACAATTTGATTACACAGCCTGTCGAGGAACTCTCGATCGTGTGAGATAATTACCATTGGCGTTTCTAGCTTCCGCAGGTAATTTTCGAGCCATTCGATCGTTTCTAAATCTAAATGGTTTGTTGGCTCATCGAGTAGTAATAGATCGGGAAATTGGAGCAGGATTTTGGCTAAACTCATCCGCATCTGCCAGCCGCCACTAAAAGCACTGACTAATCGATCGGCATCCTCCATTTCAAACCCAACTTCAGGTAAGATCTTGTCAATCTCGGCTTCTAGTGCGTAACCATTTAGTGCTTCATACAACCGCTGGAATTTGTCCATGCGGGTGAGTAGTTTATCCAACTCATCGCCAGCAGCCGTTTCTAGCTGATGATGAATTTGATTTAGCTCTGAGTGAACCCGATTGGCTTCCCCAAATGCTTGCCACAATTCTTCTTTGACAGTCTTAGTCGGATCTACGTCAAATTCTTGGTTGAGGTAGGCGATATTGAGACTATTAGGACGGATAATTTCGCCGCTGGTTGGCTCGATTTGCCCAGCAATAATCTTCATTTGGGTGGACTTACCCGCACCATTGGCACCTACTAGCCCAATTCGATCTCCTGGCTTAACTTCCCAATTAATGTCTTTAAGGACTTCACCTGTGGGATAAATCTTGCAGATATGTTCCAGTCGCAGCATGAAATTAATTTTCTCCAGGAGTAGTAAGAGGCGGGCGGGTATCCCAAGTCTATTTTAACAAAACTTTACCACAGTTGAGGGGGTAGGGAGTAGAGGGTAGAGGGTAGGTATTAGGAATTAGGAACTGGATAGCGAATAGCGATTTTGGACGCAAGCGTCCTTATCTCTACCCTCTGCCCCCTACCCTCTACCCTCTATCCCCGAACTTGCTAAAATTAAAACTAAAGTTACCAAAAAGAATCCGCCAATGATGGACGTAATGGAGTTTTTTCAGCATAGTGCTGGTAGATGGAAGTCAAAACGAATCACCCATCACCTGGCATTTAGACGATCGGAGATGGGAGAATCAGAGATTGAGGTAAAAGCACTCACCGCTGTAGATCCTACAATTATTGAATTGTGTGAATCTCATCAAGTCGATCCCAGCTTGGCTGTGGGGGGCTGCTGCGTGACTTGGGCGGCTTCGATGGGCTGGGATCAAGAGGGCGAAAATCACGAAGGGAGAACGGTATTTGCGCTGGTTCCCAATGCTGATAAACCTCGGACTGGTCAATTGTTACGCGATCGAGGTTATGCTGAAATCGTCTCGGTGATTGGAAACTACGAGATGGACAATGATGGTGGTTTAGTTTTGACGACTGAATACGACATCATGAGTTCGGTCGAACGGTTCTGGTTCCCTAGTGATAATGTGCGGGTGCGGAGCAGTACTGTTAGACGAATGGGTGGATTTAGTACTGCTACATTCTGTACCGAAACTCGCTGGTTGGGAAATTTAACTGCTGATGAATCCGTAAATTCTGTTAGTAATGATGCTAATCTGATTCTCTCTCCGCTGGGTTGGTGATAGCTAGTAACCAGACTCAAGCCTATCGTGATGGGGTTGCATATCTTCAACGGGTGCAACTCCGACTACCGGATCCAAACATGATTGATGTGATGGACAATCTGCGGGATCGAGTCTCGATTTGTAGCTGGATTGGCGCGCAGATCGAAGCTGTCAATATTTCGCTCCAAGCTCATCTCAATGCCTGTCATGACTGTTTCGATCCGCGCGATCAACAGCCTGTCGATATTTTCGCCGTACCATTTTCGTCATCTGTGCGATTAGACGGTTTTTGCAACATCAATGTCAACCCAACCACAATCCTCGTCGATGTGGGCAGAGTTACACCTGCTGATTGGCTGGCTCTAGTCGCCCATGAGTACGCTCACGCTCATTTAGGTTATCCAGGTCACGATCGAGCATATGCCCAAGTTCTGAGCCATTTATGCTTGGGATTAGGCTTCCCACAGCCATCGATTATCACAGTCGATCGCAGTT
>JANNBD010000286.1:0-6881 GCA_031385105.1 Chamaesiphon sp. OTE_78_metabat_374 | reverse complement strand
ATCGACTATTTCAGGAGCGCAAGTCACACCATATTTCCTCGCCATTTCACTATAGATTAGCCCCACACTGCCGCGCACCCCAAACAAGGTACCGACAGCATCCAAGAAGATAACCTGGGGTTGGGGGAGCGAATTGGGGATTTCTAGTAATGTGGCAATTCGATCGATCATGCTAAATTTTGAAGTTACTCAAGTCTTGCACCAGTAGATGAGAAATCATGAAAACAGACTCAGAACTTACTTCTAAGTGCATTCACTATCCACTATCCACCATTCACTATTCACCAGAACACTAGTAATTTTGTTTTAAGGCAAGATGTGAGATTCCCGATCTACATTAACCGTTCTAACCGCTTTCGCATTGCTTCGAGATCGATACTATCGTCTTCTTGTGCTGGTGCAGATTTTTTGCGCCGATCTGGTTGCCAATCTGTCTCTTCGATGCTCAAACTGGGTGGTGTCACCAGCATTTCTGAAGTTACGAGGATAAAATCATAGTCAGAGTCCTGGCAAAATTCTTCGATTTCCTCAGGATCGATCCCTTCTACTGTCGGCTTCGGGAAATCTTCCGCTTCTAATTGATCGGCATAACGCACCGCATCATCCTCTTGTTCAAACATCAGGATTACATTTCGCTCGCCAACCTGAGTTGAATAAATCCCCTCGTTATCAGTCCGCGCATTAAATAATAAGACAAAAACGCTCATGGAATTTGTTGGTTGTTATTTGTTATTTAGTTGCTGCTCAGTGAATAGTCACTAGACAGCTCTCCCATAATAAGCTGGAATCGGGTCTTGCAGATCGCTTTGATTATTTAACCACGCCCAAAGCTGATCTCCTGCCGAGAAATGCCACCACTCACCTGGGTGTCGCCGAAATCCCGCATGGGTCATAATTCGATCGAGTAGTTGCCGATTGTGGTGAAATTTTTGCTCTAGGGGGTCTTGAGTATTAGCAAAATATTCAGGTGTCGATCGACCTGACATTTCATCAATCGGCGAACCCATATCTATAATATTACCAGCCTCATCGACGAGGGTAATATCGATCGCAGCACCCGTACTATGGGGCGGCGGTGTCTCTAGATCGAAGCTAGGAATTGCCCAAATCTGATACACATCTGCCAAAATTGCGGCTGTCTCTGTCTCTGAGAGTTGCTCTAGATCGAGGTTTCGTTGAATGACTGTCTGCCCAAAGGTATAATTAACCATATACTCCTGCACCTCAACTGGACGATAGGCATCAAAAATTTGGATGCGCCAGCCTGGATGTAATTGCTGCAACCGCTCCTGTGCCTGAATTAATCGATCGAGTACTCCCTGTCGCAGATAATAAGGCGACTTACCTTCATAATCTGCACCACATTTCATGTATGGATGTGGTGTCTCCACCGCAAATAACCGCAAGGGAATTGCGACTAACGGTTCGCCGCATTCTTGAATCGGGACTTGACGGTAAGGCTTCATCATTAGGGTTTAGGCTTTAGGCTAGAAAATCCCCTCCCAGGAGGGGTGCCCGTAGGGTGGGGTGGGTAGATCTACGCTATTCACTCTTCTTAGCGATTTCAGGTACTGGATCGTAGCCGCCTGGGTGGAAGGGGTGACAGCGGCAAATCCGCTTGGTGGCTAGAAAGCTACCTTGAATTGTACCAAACCTGTCGATCGCATCGATCGCATATTGGGAGCAGGTTGGTGTAAATCGACAGCTAGGGGGAAATAATGGAGAGATAAATCTTCTGTAAATCCCAATCGATCGAATTAGATTTTTTTTCATTAATCCAAGCGGTTAGAAACCGCTCCTTGGAGTGCAAAGTCCGTCTACACGGACTAAATTTATTATTAGTCCGCGTAGGCGGACTTTTCAACATTAGCCACGATTTTAATCATTGGCATTCCAGTAACTTTCGCTTACTCACATGCAACCATTTTTCACAGATTCTCCGCTCTGGCTGCGGATTGCCACCGTGCCAATCTATGTTGGCGCGATCGTTCTCACCGCCGAACTACTCCATCTCTACACCGATACTAAGCCCGAATACATTCGCAAGGTAGTCCATATTGGCACTGGTAATGTGATTCTGCTAGCGTGGTTGCTGGACTTACCTGGATGGGTGGGCATAATTAGTGGAGTTTTGGCGGGGATAATTACTCTAGTTTCTTACTACCTACCAATTTTACCAGGTGTAAATAGTGTCGATCGCAAGAGTTTGGGTACATTTTTTTATGCGGTGAGTATGGGGCTATTGGTTGGGGTGTTTTGGCAGCTTGAGCTACCACATTATGGCGTAATTGGGATTCTGATTATGGCTTGGGGTGATGGATTGGCGGCAATTATTGGGCAAAAATTTGGCAGGCATCCCTATACTATTTTCGGCAATACCAAAAG
The DNA here is from genome assembly GCA_031385105.1 of Chamaesiphon sp. OTE_78_metabat_374. GTDB lineage: Bacteria > Cyanobacteriota > Cyanobacteriia > Cyanobacteriales > Chamaesiphonaceae > Chamaesiphon. Next base: position 4,496 of record JANNBD010000286.1, on the reverse strand, counting down.
CTGGGAAGGAACTTCAACAATGTTCGTGGTGAGTTATGCGATCGTTTCGATCGTGTTATTTAGTGTTCAAGGCAATATCTGGCAAACTTGGACAGTCGGTATTCCAGTAGCAATTGCCGCTACAGCGGTGGAATCGATCGCTCAATGGGGATTGGACAATCTCTCTGTTCCTTTACTCAGTGCTGGTTTAGCCTATGCAATCAATCAACTATCGATCGCAATCTAGATTCCTTCATTTGAGATTGAAAGTGGCATACAATCACAATAAATCAAACAATTCTCAGCGAAAAGGCGAAGCCAACAGGTACGATGCAAGTTATTCTTCCACCTGAATTAGAACTAATAGTTAGTCGCCAGTTAACTAGTGGTAAATATCTAGATGAGATCGCTGTAATTCGGGCAGCAATCGAACTGCTGGAGCAGCAAGAAGATATTTATCAAGGGAAACTAGATGAACTAAAACAAGCTGCTCAGATTGGTTTAGAAGCATCTCAACGAGGGGAAGTCGTTGAGGGAAGTATTGCAATCGAGCAAATTAGAGCCGATCTAAAATCTCGTTACAGCAAATAGGATTAATGACAGCTCAATTTCGTCTCTGGAAGAATAAAATTTTTCCGATCTTATTTATAACCTGCGGCTTGAAGTGAAAACAGATGAGCATATCTGCCATCAGCGGCGATTAACTGCTCATGACTACCTTGCTCGATAATTTCACCATTTGCCATCACGAGGATCTTATCAGCCATTCTGACTGTTGAAAATCGATGGGAAATCAGCACCACCATCTTATCTTGGGTAAGCGATCGAAAGTGATTGAAGATATTCATTTCAGCTTCGGCATCCATTGCCGCCGTTGGTTCATCGAGGATCAGGACATCGGCATTCGATCGCATGAACGCCCGCGCCAGAGCAATTTTTTGCCATTGTCCACCGGATAATTCTTGTCCACCTTTGAACCACTTACCGAGCTGAGTATCAAATTTTTCGGGGAGTACATCGATAAAGGGTGAAGCCATGCCTTTATCCGCAGCTATGCCCCACTCTTTGCGATCTTCCAGATGGGCGACATCACCCACTCCGACGTTTTCACCAACTGTAAATTGATACTGGACAAAGTTTTGAAAGATTACCCCAATTCTACGCCTTAGGGCATCAGCATCCCAATCGCGCAGATCGACTCCATCGAGGAAGATCCTGCCGCTGGTGGGCGTGTAGAGATTGGTTAGCAGCTTAATTAGAGTCGTTTTACCCGAACCATTTTCACCGACGATCGCTAGTTTCTCGCCTAATGGTAGATGTAGCGAAATATTGTTTAATACTAGTCGATGGCTACCTGGATAGCTAAACGAAACGTTCTCAAACCTAATCCCATCCTTGATCGCGCTCTGAGTTATGCGCCCCTGCGACTGAGGCATGGGCTGTTCGAGAAACTCGTAGAGATTGGCCAGATAGAGATTATCTTCATACATGCCACCGATCGATGTCAATGCCGAGGCAAAAGTAGATTGCCCCTGTCTAAATACCATCAGATACATCGTCATCTCACCCAAGGAAATCACCCCGACGATCGTTTCCATCACGATCCAAGCGTAGGCTGCATAGAAGGCTAGAGTGCTTACCAAGCCCAGCAGATAGCCCCACACACCCTTTTGAATTGTCAGATTGCGATCGTCCTTATATAAGCGATTAAAGATATCGCGATAACGCTGCAACAGAATTCCGCCCAGTTGATAAAGCTGGACTTCTTTGGCGTAGTCTTCCCTAGCTAATAACGTCTCTAAATAATGCTGCTGACGAGTTTCAGGCGATCGCCAGCGAAATAATCTAAAGGCATGTTCTGAAAAACGAGTCTCAGCAATAAACGACGGAATCGCCGCGACTACCAGAACCAGCACTGCCCAGCCAGAAAATTGCCACAGTAAGCCGCTAAATGTAGCTAAAGTCAGGGCAGACTGACACAGCCCAAACGTCCGCGTAATCAGCGATAGCGGGCGACTAGAGGCTTGAGATCGAGCCTGACTCATCTTGTCATAAAACTCTGAATCCTCAAAGTGCGTCAAATCCAGGGTGAGGGCTTTTTCGAGAATCAGTTCATTGACTCGTTGGGCGAGTAATACCCGCAGCAGTGATTGGCACACGACTACACCCTTTTGGGCAGCGGCTAAGAAGACGATCGCGATCGCTTCAATGCAAACATAATTAATTGCAGTTTGTTGATAATCCCACGAGGAAGCTAGATTCGGCAGTTGCGATCGACTCTGATTTGCCAGTACCACGCTATCAACGATGAATTTACCGATAATCGCGATCGCACTCGGTAATAAGCCACTGACTAGAGCCAAGATTGCTAGAGATACAGTCAGGCTGCGGCTAGTCGTCCACACTAAGCCCAATGCTTTGCCACTGTATCGAAATATGGATAAAGACTGGCGAATTTTTTTGCCTACCGATCTTAATTTCCGCCCGTCATTGTTATTCTTTCTGTTCATCTCTATTTATTGGCACGATTAATACGAATCAATTCACCAGCCAAAGATTCTTTATCTCTTAATGCTTTATCAACTCGATCTGTCAGATCATCTCGATCTGCTGCGAGTCGAGTGCTGATACAAATTACAATCCCACGATGATTGTTATCTCGTTTATGCAGATTTTTAAAATCATTGTAATTGAGCGTAATCACCGCTCTATGTTCTTTGATGGCAAAGGATAATACCTCTTCATCAGGAATTCCCTGATTGGCATTGCCAGCTTCTAAAGCAGTTAGGATGTCATATCCTTTCGCTCTGAGCTTTTTGACAACTGGCATTTCAAAGTTCTCATCGGCATACAGTCCCACCATCTAGTCTGACTCATTAGCTGAAATCGCTTGCTCGATCTCAGTGGGAAAAGTTTCGGCATAAAACCAAGCATTAATTAGATCTACTTGGGTTAGATCGGGATATGCTTCCAAGATTTCTAGATCGCTAGCTCCCATTTGGCGAGACTGAACCAAGCTCCAAACGGGAATTCGGGTATTTCTGATTCGAGCAGCACCACCCACAACTTTAGGAGTTTTATTAATACCGTCTAATAATTGAATAATCTCAGTTTTTTCTTCTGGTGATAAAGTCAGAAGTTCCTGGCGGAGTTCTTTGGTAATCATTTTCTCTGTCTCGATCGAGTTTATTATTGCTAATCTTCTACATTTTGAGTGTAGGCAGCTCTCAGCAAACATAATCTGCTCTCAGAATCGATTACCTCCGGTAGGCTATACCAACGATTGAAATTAGATTATTTTTGCTTCAATAAGAACTACGTTAATCCACTACAACTGAGTCATCATCAGATATAGACGTACTATTCAATCGTACAGCGATTTCTGAGAACTGTGTGGAGATATATCACAATTTCAGGGGATCGCTAATAAATGTTGCGGAAGCTTGATTTCCAGAATAGAGTGTGTAGCAGGAGATAAGTCGTTTCTTTTAATTGTTCTTGTTCACAAGAGGTGCCCCATGCTCTGTCACTTCCATCGCTCTACACTTTTGAACAATCTCTAGACTCACAAGTTCTGACATCTGACGATCGAATACTTGACTGTGATTTATATCCCCGACTTCTCCCTGTCTAGTCAGGAGATCTAGATTCCATGCCCGCATGGATGGATAGATAGATCTAGCCAACTATGCAGTGAGACATTACCTTTTGGAGGTTTTGAAAATGAAGCTACAAGGAAAAACAGCTCTCGTTACTGGAGCATCTCGCGGTATCGGCAAAGCAATTGCCATCGAACTAGCCAAAAATGGCGTGAAACGGTTGCTAATACTAGCGCGGAATGAGAAACGATTGGCTGAAATGGCGATCGATCTGCAATTACTGGGGGTAGAAGTGATTCCCCTTGTGGTAGATTTGACCGATCGAGTCCAGATTGATGTCGCGATCTCCAAGGCTTGGCGGGATTATGGTCAGATTCATCTGCTCGTCAACTGTGCCGGAGTCGCCTATCAAACGCCCTTCTTACAGTCTAAATTGCCACAGGTGCAAGACGAGATCGCGATTAATCTCATCGGCATGTATACCGTGACACGGCTAATTGCCCGCCGGATGGTATCCCAACGCGAAGGAACGATTGTGAATGTAGCTAGCCTAATGGGCAAGGTTGCCGCTCCTACGATGTCAACCTATTCAGCGACTAAGTTTGCGATTCTGGGCTTTACCCAAGCTTTACGCGGCGAATTGGTCAGTCATAATGTCAAAGTGATTTCCCTATTACCGACCCTGACTGATACTGACATGGTGCGAGATATGTCTCTATTTCGGTGGATGGTACCAATGTCGCCGCAGGTAGTCGCCCAGGCGTTGATTCGGGGGATCGATCGAGACCAGCATGAGATCATCATCGGCTGGCAGAGTCATTTGGCAGTTTGGGGTAGTTATTTGGTGCCTCGGCTGGTTGAGTGGGTGATTCAGCTTGCTTCGCCATTGACCGATCCGAAGCAGTCGTGGCGGCGGAT
>JANNBD010000526.1:0-2475 GCA_031385105.1 Chamaesiphon sp. OTE_78_metabat_374 | reverse complement strand
TAATTAATCTTCTGGTATGTAAAGTTGTAAAGTATCACAATTACTACATCACGTTGCTTTTACTTCAATTACTCCGCGAAACATCCTCATCCCGCAAGTAAAAGTATATTCACCTACTTTAGTTGGTGTAAATTCAACAGTTGTAGTTTGCCCGACAGGTAAACGGGTGCTAATCCCAAAATCGGGAATTAATACCTCGTCTAAACAAGCATTACCATCTAGTCGATCGAATGATAACCGCACAGGTTCGCCACTAGTAACAACAACTCGATCTGGACGATAGCCACCATCAACTGTGATTAATATCTCCTGAACTCCATTAGCTTGAGTAGCTTGTTGTTGCTGCTGTTTACGTCCTAGAAACCACCACAGTTCGGCACCAACTAAGGTTAGTCCACCCAGAACTACACCGATTTTGATTGGCAAAGGCTGTTCGATTTTGCGAAACGATCTATCTGTGGGCGAGTGGGGCATATCTGACTCACCCATTGGGAAAATTGAAATCATTGTCCCGACTAAAAATGCTGCAAGTTTCATAATTTTAGCCCCTTTAATCTCAGAGCATTTAGCACAACTGAAATCGAACTAAATGCCATTGCTGCTCCGGCAATTGCTGGATTGAGTAACCATCCCGTCATCGGGAACAGAATTCCCGCTGCGAGGGGAATGCCGAGGACATTGTAAGCAAGTGCCCAAAACAAATTTTGTTGAATGTTTTGCATTGTGGCACGACTGAGCCGAATTGCCGTCACAATCCCCTGCAAGTCCCCTGAAATTAGTGTGATGTCAGAAGCAGCGATCGCGACATCCGTACCCGTGCCGATCGCCATCCCGACATCAGCCTGAGCAAGTGCAGGAGCATCATTAATCCCATCGCCAACCATTGCGACAACTTTGTGAGATTGCGTTTGCAAATCGTGAATAGTCTGGGCTTTACGATCGGGGCGTACTTCAGCCAGAACATTTTTAATCCCGACTCGATCGGCGATTGCCTTTGCAGTCCGCTGATGATCACCAGTCAGCATCACTACTTCGATTCCCATTTTTTGTAATGTTTGAATCGCTTGAGCAGAGGTCGGTTTAACAGTATCAGCAACAGCAATTGCCGCTTGTAAATGTCCATCAATAGCTACAAAAACTACCGTCTTTCCGGCATCTTCCCAGTCTTCCTTCTGCGCCTTAAATACGCCTGATTTTATGCCCATTTCATCGAACCAACGTTGGGTACCGATCGAGATTTGTCGATCTTCGACAATACCTTTGACACCACTGCCCGCGATCGCTTCAAACTTCTCAACTGTTGGCAATTGTGAATCTTTATTTTGGAGATGAGCGTATTGAAGTAAGGCTTCAGCTAAGGGGTGTTCGGAGTTACTTTCTAAAGCACCGATCGATCGCCATAAAGCCAGTGGAGCTAGAATATAAGGGCTATTCGGAACGAGATCTAGGATTGAAGTCGTATCTGTGACAACGGGTTTTCCCTGGGTAATCGTGCCTGTTTTATCCATCACGATCGTCTGGATTTTACGGGCAAGTTCGAGACTTTCGGCACCTTTAATCAAAATTCCATTTTCTGCCCCCCTGCCGATGCCCACAGTCACCGATGTGGGCGTTGCTAGCCCTAAAGCGCAAGGACAAGCGATAATTAACACGCTCACCATTGCGACGAGTGAGAAGGTAAAGTTGCCTGTAACTAGAAACCAGATTGTAAAAGTGATAATCGCGATGCCTATAATTGCCGGAACGAACCAGCTCGTAATACTATCAGCAAGTTTTTGGATCGGTGCTTTAGAATTTTGGGCTTGTTGGACTAACTTTACAATCTGCGCCAAGGCGGTATCTTTACCGATTTTAGTCGCCCGAAATTGAAAGCTGCCCATCTTATTCAGCGTTGCGCCGACAACTTCATCGCCGACTTTTTTAGTGACGGGAAAACTTTCGCCTGTGAGCATTGATTCATCGATAGTAGAATATCCCGATACCACTTCACCATCGACAGGGATTTTTTCACCAGGGCGTACTACTACAATATCTGAAAGGGCGACTTCGGCGATCGGGATATCCACTTCTACACTCTTTCTCACCACCCGCGCCGTTTTTGCCTGTAATCCCATCAATGCCTGAATCGCTGACGACGTGGCACCCTTGGCACGATTTTCTAGCCATCTTCCCAACAGCGTCAAGGTGATAATCATCGCAGTAGCTTCATAATAGACTTCTGCTGATAATCCTTGGGTTGTAAAGGAACTAGGATCGATCGTCACCCACAGTGAATAGAAAAAAGCGATACTCGTACCGAGGGCAATTAGAGTATTCATATCGGCGGTACGGTGACGAAATGCTTTCCACGCCGATATTTGAAATTCCCTACCCACCCAGAACTGGACGGGTGATGCTAGAACTAGCTGCACCCAGGGATTTTCGAGCCGAGCTAACCAGGATGGTAGGGTGAGATTGAAATGGCTGAGACTGCCG
>JANNBD010000202.1:0-9095 GCA_031385105.1 Chamaesiphon sp. OTE_78_metabat_374 | reverse complement strand
AGATGCTGAAGAACGAGAGATCGCCCATGAACATTTACCAGAGCAAGTAATTAGAAATGTCGAAATGATCGACAGGCATCAAGATCGCCACCAGCAGAACACGAAAGCAGACCGCAAAATCATCAATAAAATTGCGGCTATTTTTGCTCGTCCACAATTCCTGTATTTTCAAATAGTATTTTTCACGATTTGGATTGGCTGTAGTAACTTAGCCGAGCGAAATATTATTGCCAAAAACTTCCCGCTATTCGATCTGCATCTGCATGGATTAGAGATTGCCTCACTGCTGATTTCTACTGAAGTACTAATCGATCAGGCTCATCAGGATAAACTCAGCAAAGAACAGTCGCATTTGACGCTCCAACTCAATCTTCTCACCGAGCAAAAGATCGCCAAGTTAATCTCACTAGTCGAAGAACTCCGCATCGATTTACCCAACGTCAAAAATCGTGCCGATCTGGAAGCTGAAATTATGCAACAGGCGATCGATCCGCAAGCAATTTTAGAAGTGATCCAACATAATTCAGCCCACTCACCAACTATATCAACGTCGGAAACCTAAAGCCAATGGAAAGTAAAGCAATTTCTGATCCCATTGCCGAACAAGACTATCTAGATCTCAATCAACTGCTCCCAGAGCAAGTAATCAAAAACATTGAGCTAATTGCCAGTCACCAAGATCGCTATCATCAAAATTCTACGCCTCATCAGCGAGGCTTAGACAAAATTACGGCGATCTTTAGTCGATCGCAGTTTCTCTATTTTCAGGTGATATTTTTTACTACCTGGTGGATCTGTAGTTATTTATCAAGTAGGCAAATTTTGCTAGCAGATTTCCCGCTATTTAACCTGCGAGAAGAAGGCATAGACGTTGCGGCACTGCTGATTTCGACGGGAGTATTAATCTATCAAACTCGGCAAGAACAAGTTAGTGAAGAGCGTTCGCATTTGATGCTCCAACTCAACCTAATTACCGAACAAAAGATCGCCAAACTAATATCATTAGTCGAAGAACTCCGTACTGATTTACCCAATGTCAGAAATCGTGCCGATCTAGAGGCTGAAATCATGCAGCAGGCGATCGATCCGCAAGCAATTCTCGAAGTAATTCAATACAATTCCGAACATACACCCACCTTACCTGCCGAGAACTAACATTAATGAAACCTAAAGCTTGCCTAATCTTTAATCCTGTCGCTGGACAGGGTAATGCCGAACAGGATCTCGCCGAAATCAAAGCTCTACTCGATCCAGAAATCGAGCTAGACGTGGCGATTACCACGGCTGAATCCGATCCTGGGGAACTGGCACAAGCGGCAATCGCTCAAGGTGCAACATCAATTATTGCCTCTGGTGGTGATGGCACCCTTTCCGCTGTTGCCGCCGCGCTGATGGGCACCAACATCCCCCTGGGCGTAATTTCACGCGGCACCGCCAACGCTTTCGCCAACGCCTTGAATCTGCCGACAACGATCCCTGAAGCTTGCGAATCGATCGTCATAGGGAAGACTCAAGTAGTGGACATGGCTGTCTGCAATGGTTTGCCACTGGTGCTACTAGCCGGAATCGGATTTGAAGCTGAGACGGTGGATCTGGCAGATCGGGATGCCAAAAATCGATTGGGGATGCTGGCTTATGTCCTCGCCGGATTCAAACAATTGACGAGTCTCAATCAGTTTGAAGTCGAAATCGAGCTAGAAGATAAAGTGATTGAAGTTTCGGCTGCTGCGATTACGATCGCTAATGCTGCCCCAGCTAGCTCAATTTTGGCCCAAGGATCGGCGGGAATCATCTTCGATGATGGAATGCTCGATTTGACGATCGTTGCCCCCACAACGCCATTAATCGCGATCGCTACCGCTTTCGATTTACTTAGTTCCACCTTGCGCGGCATGGCATCTCAGCGGGAAGAAGTCGGCTTCTTGCGATCGAAACGCTTCAAAATTACCACCACACCGCCCCAAAAAGTAGTCCTAGATGGGGAAATTATTGGAATGACTCCGATCGAAATCGAGTGTATTCCCGGCGGGTTAACGATCTTTGTGCCCCAAATTGAGGAACCACAGCCGTTAGAAAAATTGGCAGGATTACCCAACCTCAAAATCGAGATGAAAACCTAGTACTATAGCCCTGTGCCCTGACTAAAATCTAAAATTCCCGCCGCCCATCTGCCCACCAATCCGCCGCTATCCCGAACCCTGTATAATTAAGGAATAAACCCAGATTGCCCCCTGAGAATCCATTGTCCTCATTTCAACTGTGGCTCTACTTAACTCCCCCACTGGCTGGTGCTGTCGTCTGTTATTTCACCAATGATATCGCCATCAAGATGTTGTTTCGTCCCTATACGGCGAAATATATCGGCAAGTATCAAATACCATTCACGCCTGGATTGATTCCGAGCAATCAGGAGCGACTGGCGACACGGATTTCGGATACGATCATGGGTTCGCTGCTCACGCCTGTGGAGCTGCAAAAGATTGCCAAGCGGTTGCTGCAAGTGGAACGAGTCCAAGCGGCGATTACTTGGCTGCTGCAATTGGCGCTCGATCGAATTCAAGCGGACAAGGAACAGAAGACTGTCAAGATCTTATCAAATATTCTCAAGGATCTGCTCGGCGAATCTTTTCCGCGCTGGTTGCGGGTATTAGCTCGGAAGCCGGATTTTCTCGAACCACAGCTTAATCAAATTTTCGATCGATTAATTCTTGAATTTCAACTAACCGACGGTCAAGCTGCTCAGTTGTCAAACTGGTTGATGAATGTCATCTTACCACCAGAAACCCTGAGATTAGGTCTGATTGACTTTTTAACCGATCGCAATATTCAGGTAATCGATGAAGGTTTACGCGAACAAAGTAGCGGTACTTATTGGGTAGTTGCGAATTTATTTGGTGTCAAAAATGCTCTAAATCGGTTTCGGACTTTCTGTTTGGACGATCGCGACAAAGCCAATAAAATTATTGCCGAACTAGTTGTCGCCCTAAATATTCGCAATCGAGTCCAAGAATTACTCCGCGAACTTACCCTCCAAAATTTACCAGTTGCGACTGTCAAGCAACTCAAGAAGACAATTAGCGATAGCGTTCGCAGCTATATGCAAACCAAAGGAATCGAATTTATTCAAGAATTGGCAGATTCGCTCAATTGGGATAGCATCGCCAGTGTGGTGATCGGTAGGCTGCGGAGTTCAACGGTTTTGACTTCATCGATGGATGTCGTCAGCGAGGAATTAGCAATTATTATCGATCGATATCTAGAGCGAGATTTAGAACAAATTGTCACCCAGGTAATTCCGATCCTCAGCATCGATCAAGTAATTATCGATCGAGTCAGAGCTACATCTCCAGCCGAGCTAGAAGCGGGCATTCAAGGTATTGTCCAAAGCGAACTTCAAGCTATTGTCAATCTGGGCGGGGTACTCGGTTTTATCGTCGGGCTAATCCAAACAGGCTTTTTGTGGTTTCAACAGTAGCGCAGGCAAATTTCGGGTCGCCAACAGCCATCAAATTGCATAATCGATCGAACCGATCCCAATTAGTAACTTAAGGATTAATTAAGTTTCTCACTTTCAGCAGACTGCTATGTTTTAAGTACTGGAGAACTTTAATTTACTTATTTACGTCTATATTTCTAAGGCATCAGCGCGGGAGATAGTTGATAAATCATCTTCCGCGCTAGATCAGCCGAACTCTGTGCATCTACAACCAATCTATCCACCAGTATTAGGGTGGGAAAGTTTCTGCTAGCCACTTGATCGGAGGAGTTAAATTAAACTCATGCCTAGTATTAAAAATCAAACGAACGCGCAAGCGCGCCCCCTAGCGGCGGTCGCTCAACCCAAATCTACCACAGATCCGATCCGGAGCTATCTGCATGAAATTGGTCGCGTCCCACTGCTGACCCACGAGCAAGAGATTTGCTACGGCAAGCAAGTGCAACAAATGATGCTGCTCCAAGGGGTCAAGCAGACCCTAGAACAGTCCCTAAATCGTCCACCGACTAAAACAGAGTGGGCAACTGAATCAAACGTTTCTGAAGCTGAACTCGATCGAGTTTTGCACCTGGGACACTATGCCAAGCAGAAAATGATCGAGGCTAATCTGCGGCTGGTAGTAGCGATTGCCAAGAAATATCAAAAGCGGAATCTCGACTTTCTGGACTTGATTCAAGAAGGTTCCCTCGGACTGGAACGGGGAGTCGAAAAATTTGACCCGACACGCGGATATAAATTCTCCACTTACGCCTATTGGTGGATTCGGCAAGCCATCACTCGCGCCATCGCCCAGCAGGGTCGATCGATCCGTTTACCCATTCATATTACCGAAAAACTCAACAAAATCAAAAAAACCCAGCGGGAACTCTCCCAGCAACTGGGACGCAGTGCCACGTCCGCAGAGATCGCCACCGCCCTAGAAATCGAACCCGCTCAGATTCGGGACTATCTGACCATTTCCCGTTCACCAATCTCCCTTGATGCCAAAGTCGGCGACAGGCAGGATACCGAACTCTCGGAATTGCTCGAAGATGGTGGCATCTCTCCAGAGAAATACACGCTCCAGGAGTCACTCCGCCAAGAACTCCAGTCAACCCTCGAAGAACTCACCAATCAGCAGCGGGAAGTAATTAGGCTGCGCTTTGGTTTAGAAGGCGGTACCGAGCTATCCCTTGCTAAAGTTGGTGAAATCCTCAATCTCAGCCGCGAACGAGTCCGACAACTCGAACATCAAGCTCTCGCTCACTTCCGGCGGCATGGTAGCTTCCGTGACTATGTAGCGAGTTAGGTGCGCTAGAGGCGGATGTCGAACGCAGCTACGCGCACCCCCTGAGGCTACCGTGTATACACAAGTCGGTTTGAGTTGATGCGTAGATCTAAATCCCCCAACCCCCTTGGAAAGGGGGCTAAGATCCGGATCTTAGTCCCCCTTTTCAAGGGGGATTTAGGGGGATTTCTAGGATTTTCGCTTCTGTCCAGACTTGTGTATACACGGTAGCCCCTGAGGGTGGTCGGATTGCCGTAAGATCTAAATGGTAGATCTACAGCTACTTTTCTGTGAGCAGATCCAGATCTGTCCAGCAATTCTCATTTTAAAACTTTTGTACTGTTTTTAGGCATTTGTCAGCCATTCAATAGCACAACCATCGACGACAGAATATGGCTTCCAACCATTCTTGCGATCGAAAATACGAGAACAATTTCCATAATGAGAATTGCTGAGATCTGTCTGGCAAAGCTGCTCCTGCGGAGAATCGCCAAAACGCTAAAATTAAGTTTTGACCTGAATGAATTTACTCTCCTCGATCCTGGGAATTATCGTCTTATTACTAGCAATCGGTATTGCTGTCTATTTGCTCACAGCTCGCCCCTATCAAACGTCTGACTCTGTAGCCACTTCCTATGATGAGTGGACAGAAGACGGCATCCTCGAATATTACTGGGGCGAACACATTCATCTCGGACACTATGGCTCGCCCCCACGCCAAAAGGATTTTCTAGCCGCTAAAGCTGATTTTGTCCATGAAATGGTGCAGTGGGGCGGCTTGGACAAATTGCCGCCACATACCACCGTGCTAGATGTCGGCTGCGGTATTGGTGGCAGCACGCGGATTCTCGCCAAAGAGTATGGGTTTGCCGTCACCGGAATTACGATTAGCCCTGGACAGGTCAAGCGCGCTCAGGCACTTACTCCTGATGGTGTCAGTGCTCAGTTTAAAGTTGATGATGCGATGGCTCTATCCTTTCCTGATGCCAGCTTTGACGTGGTATGGTCGATCGAGGCTGGCCCCCACATGCCTGACAAAGCTGTCTTCGCCAGAGAACTGATGCGAGTACTCAAACCAGGTGGTATCCTAGTTGTCGCCGATTGGAACCAACGGGACGATCGTAAGGTTCCGCTCAATTTCTGGGAAAAACCTGTGATGCAGCAGCTCCTCGATCAATGGTCGCACCCAGCGTTTTCGAGTATCGAGGGTTTCTCAGAGCTATTAGCAGAAACAGGGCTGGTAGAGGGTCATGTCACTACCGCAGATTGGACAGCACAAACCCTACCTTCTTGGATTGATTCGGTGTGGCAAGGGATTGCGCGTCCGGTGGGACTGGTCAGCTTCGGCTTCTCTGGATTTATCAAATCCCTGCGGGAAGTCCCGACTATTTTACTGATGCGTCTAGCCTTCGGTGCGGGTTTGTGTCGATTTGGAATGTTTCGGGCATTACGCTCTGATTAAACCCACATTCCGCTAGTTGAAGAGGCAGTCAGAGAATTAAAATATTCAATATTTTCGCCATTACTCAGGACGATTATCTCTTTGACACGTCCGGTAATCGTCAGATTGTTAGTGGCGGTAATCGTACCGATATCGCCACTGTCGAACCAACCATCGGGATCGATCTCGTTAGCAGTAGCCTCAGTATTGCGGTAATAACCTCGCATGTGAGGGCCACGAATTTGACCGAGTTCAAGGCGACTAACCGAGATCGGAAGATGGAAGGTTAATTAGCAGCAAGCTGTGCCACCATTTCGGCACGAGAGGACACTTCCAGCTTCCGAAACATCCGCTTCAAAGCCTGTTTAACCGAATTCTCGGTAATCCACAACTGGGTACCAATCTCGGCATTCGTGCGCCCCAAAGCAACTAGTTCGACAATTTGCAATTCCCGCGCTGTCAATAGCTGATTTTTGCCAGATGGGGATGACAATTTTCCAGCAGAAGCACCAGGCGACCGCATTGTTGCCGCCCAAATCGATAAGTGCAAACAGATCCCACTCAAATCGGCGAGATTTTGGGTGTCGAAAGCAGGCATCGACTTATCGCGAGTGCAACCCACCGAACCTACTAGTTGACCGCGAACGACAATCGGCCCCGCCATCACATGCCAGTGGTCGGCACGGGGACAAATTATCTGCCACACCTTAGGTGATGTCACCAAGCCTTCATGTACAGGGGCGTGACGCTCTGTGAGATAACGGGCAACTGGATTAAGCTCGATCGAGAGGGCAACCTTGAGAATTTTCTGAATGTTGGGGTCTAGCTGGGAAATTTGGTCGAAGAAGAAAATACCCGATCGATTCGCTGCGAAGTGTTCGCCCAGTTTTGAAGTGACGTTTGTTTTTAAATTTCGTTCATCATTGACTGAATCGATCGCCGCAAATAAAGGCTGTAAGGAAGCAACCATAGTGTCAAAAAGAGTACCCGATCGAGGACTAGGCGCGGGCAGGTTTTCACTCTTAGTATAGACATTATCAGCTTTGCTACTATCATCCTGAGATTAATTTATGACTGACTTCCAACAGCACATCATTGGTTTGGTATTTTATCCCGGCATGACATCACTAGATATTATCGGCCCACAGCAGGTTTTTAGTGGTTTACCTGGTGTCCAGATTCATCGGATCTGGAAAACGTTAGATCCAGTTAAAACTGACGATGGCATGATCGTGTTACCCGATACGACCTTTGACAATTGCCCTCGCTTAGATGTGATCTGCATCGGTGGCGGTATCCAACAGGCGGCAGTAGAAGACGATCCAGAGTTATTGGCATTTCTACGGAAGCAAGGCAGCACCGCTAAATTTATCACTTCTGTCTGTGGCGGATCTCAGTTTCTGGCGAAAGCCGGATTACTCGAAGGTTATCGAGCGGCTACGCACTGGGCGGCACGGGGACAACTTGCGGCATTGGGTGTGGAAATCGGTACCGAGCGGGTAGTAATTGATCGCAATCGGATTACGGGTGGTGGCGTGACAGCAGGTATCGATTTTGGGCTGACGATCGCAAGTATCCTTTGTGGTGAAGAAATCGCCAAGATTACTCAGCTAATGATCGAGTACAATCCCGCCCCACCATTTGATACCGGATCGCCAGAGAAAGCGGGGCCAGAGTTGGTCGAGAAGGGGATGTTACTTATGCAGCAGATGATGCCCGCTCCAGTCGGAGCAAAGTAGCAAAAACTATGCCAACGGGTTAGGGATATTTGCTTCGTTCATCACCCGCCCGCGACTAAAGTGCTGGCTAACCGCGAAAGGTCGGATTCTTTAGTCCACTTCAGTGGACTTTCGCGGTTAGCCTGGGGATTTATCCCCAGGTGGTGCCCAAGCGAAGCTAGTAATCTTTGAGTGAAATCTTCAATCTCATATTTAACAATAATCCCGATCGTCATGATAGATCTTCATCCCGAACAAACTAAATTGTCTGAACGCTGGATTCAAAGAGGGTTTCTGGCGTTGGCGGAGCCTCTCCTTGGAGAATCGCAGTACTATTCAACTTTTGCCTTATCGCTCAACTATTAACAGTTGGATTAGCAGTTTTCGACGATCCTACTTGGTGGAACATTCACGTTCTATTGGTGCGCGGCTATGGTGGACTAATTGTCTTACTATTAGCAGGGCTGTTCGTCCATCCATTCCCTCAAAAAATCAAGATGCTGACAGTAGGGCTAGCAATCCTATTGACGCTGCAATTCATCACAGGACACTTGAATCAGTCCTTACATTTAGGTATTGTCCACCCACTACTCGGCTTTTCATTATTTACATCCTCAACCACACTAGTTCATCGAGCTTGGCATGAGGTATTCGACCGCTCAGATGCTGTTGCCAACTAATAAATTAAATCGTTTAGATTATGGACTTTTCAAAACAATCCTCAACTCACGCTTATAGCCAGGAAGATGTTCGAGAAATTCTGAATATTGCAATGACAGATCGTTCTACTTTAGATCCAGATCTGTCCCATCCACAGTTGCTAGAAATCGCCCAAGAACTCAGTATCTCGCCTGACTTGATCGAGCTTGCAAAAAGCCAGTGGCTCAGTCAGCAGCAAGCAATTAAAAAACATCAACAATTCGATCTATATCGTCGATCGAAACTGCAAGACCGACTTGGTAAATATGCGATTGTCAATGTCTGTCTGATTCCACTCAACTTCTTCACTGGTTTTGGTGTTCCTTGGTCGCTATATGTATTAACTTCCTGGGGAATTGTGCGGGGAGTGGCTGCATGGCGGGTCTTTTTTCAACGCCAGGGATATGCTTACAATCGCGCTTTCCAGAAATGGGAATACCAACAAAAAATTGAGCAAGCTTTGAATGCGTAAAC
>JANNBD010000191.1:0-10554 GCA_031385105.1 Chamaesiphon sp. OTE_78_metabat_374 | reverse complement strand
CAATTTAGCGATCGGACACATTATTTCAATGGTGTTTGGACTAGCTGGACTATTGGTAGTATTACCAAATACAGACTTTATCAATGCCTTACCAGATTTTGGCAAGACGGCTTTTGGCTGGTCGATGGCAGGCGGTGGCGTTGTCTACATGCTATTGGGGACGGCAGCAGTGGCTGTATATGCCTATAGGACGCTGGGACTATGGCATTCACTGGGATTCATGATTCCAGCGATCGGATTATCGCTCTGTAGTGAGTTATTGGGTACCAGCACTGGTTTCCCGTTTGGGCATTATCATTACCTGTCTGGACTGGGCTACAAAATTGCTGGGACAGTCCCATTTACTATTCCTCTATCCTGGTTCTATCTGGGTTTTAGTGCCTATATTATTGCCCGTGCAGGGTTAGAAACTCTGGCGATTTCCCAGACTTGGAAATATGTTGGGGCGATCGGGTTTGGCTCTTTGTTGCTCACTTCTTGGGATTTTGTCCTCGATCCAGCGATGAGCCAGACCACTGTGCCGTTTTGGGTGTGGGAACAACCAGGGGCATTTTTCGGAATGCCTTATGAAAATTTTGCAGGTTGGTTCGGTACTGGCGTGGTGTTTATGACAGTTGCTACGCTGATCTGGAGAATGAAGCCAGTGAAACTGCCTCAAACTGAACTTGGTTTACCATTGGCAGTTTATCTGGGTAATTTTGGGTTTGCGACGATTACCAGTATCGCTGCGGGGATCTACATTCCGATTTTATTGGGGCTGGTATTGGGCGTTGCACCGATCCTGATTCTCTATCAAATGGCAACTACTCAGTCTGCGGAGATCTCGACGGAAGGATTGGCTAAAGCAGTTGGTGAATGAGCAAATGTTGAGTGCTGTGGTGCTGGTGCTGCTAATGTGCCAGGGCACGGCTAGTTTAATTTTATTGTCTCGGCTGGTCAAAGGGGCGATTCGTCGCCCGCCACTGACCGCGAAGACGGCGACACCGGAACAATCGGGTCTGGTGAGTGTGGTGGTACCCAGCCTCAATGAGGTCGATCGAATTGCCCCTTGTCTAGCTGGATTGAGCCAGCAGGGTGCTGAAGTACGGGAGATCCTGATTGTCGATAGCAACTCTCAAGATGGCACCCGCGATCGAGTTCAAGCTGCCGCCAAATTAGACTCCCGCTTTCAGCTCCTAACGGATGACCCGTTGCCACCTGGCTGGGTGGGTCGTCCTTGGGCACTACACTATGGGTTTTTGGCCAGTTCGATCGAGAGCGAATGGGTGTTGGGTGTCGATGCTGATACCGAACCCCAGCCGGGACTGGTTGCCAGTTTGATCGCTGCGGCGATCGAGGAAGGCTACGATCTGGTTTCACTGTCACCCCAATTCATCCTCAACGATCCAGGTGAATGGTGGCTCCAACCTGCCCTGCTGATGACCCTACTCTATCGGTTTGATTCATCGGGCGTGCGAAATCAACCACCCGATCGAGTCATGGCAAATGGGCAGTGCTTTTTGTGTCGCCGCGAGGTGTTAGCGCAATTGGGTGGCTACACTAGCGCGGCGAGTTCCTTCTGTGATGATGTCACCCTTGCCCGCAATGCCGCCAAACAAGGCTTTAAGGTAGGTTTTCTCGATGGTGCCAAGGTAATTCGGGTGCGGATGTATGTGGGAATTGTGGAAACCTGGCGGGAGTGGGGTCGATCGCTCGATCTCAAGGATGCGACTACACAGCCACAGTTGTGGAGTGATTTAGCACTATTGCTGTTAGTTCAAGGTTTACCCATCCCGCTAATTTTTATCCTGTGGAATTGCTTTAGTGCGGGCTACTCTTTCCCCACTTTACAGATCGCCATCGACCTAAATTTATTTCTGATCGCAATTAGATTCGCCCTACTACTTGCCGTTTACCCGTCTTATTATCGCGATCGATTCACCCTCTCAGCACTATCATTTTGGCTCTCACCTTTAGCCGATCCGGTGGCAGTTTTACGCATTTTTATTTCGGCTTTTCAGCAGCCCAAACAGTGGCGGGGACGAGTTTATTGAACTAGACCGCTATCGATTTGGATCATTTGGTTTTTTGGTGCTAGATGTATGGATAATGCAGCAATCACCGCCTATCCTTTCCATATCTTCTCTAGCACATCCGAAGGTGGGACATCAGCGATTTTACCCGTCCGAGATTTGATCGAAAATGATCGACCATTTTTAGGCAACAATTTATCTGGATCGCTGGGACCAAATAACGCGATCGTATAGGTACCAACAGCTACAGCTAGGTGCATAGGAGCACTGTTCGTACAGAGCATCAGATTTGCGCCAGCGATCATCGCCGCAAGTTTGCCGATATCTGTAGGACTAATGACTTTTAGATCGGGACAGACAGCCAGGAATGATTCGATAAACTCGGCATCATCAGGGCCTTTAATAATTACTACTGGTATATTTGGTTGACGAGCCTGCAAATCTCTGATGATTTGTTGCCACTGTCTAACTGGATAGATCTTATCAACGCCCAATTTTTGCGATAATTTACTTGCGCCACCGTGGATTAATACATAACCACTGTCCTTAATTCCCAGCCGCTGCTGTTCGGTTTCTGCCCAGTCAATGTCTGCTTTTGGCACATTTATACTCAGTGCAGGGCAAGGATCGGTTACGCCCAAACCTTTGACCAAATCGTGATACATGTGCGCCGCATATTGGTTGAGATTGAGCGTAACTGGGTTGGACAAAAGTAATTTACTAACGCCAGTATCAAAACCGATCCTAACTGGTATTCCAGTTAACCAGAGTAGAAAACCAACTCCAAATCTTCGACCTAGAGACATCGCTACATCGTACTCTCGATCGCGCAGAATACCCAAAAGATTTCCCCAATCTGCTGGGCCATTTGTATCTTTGAAGTCGAACGAAATTACCTTGTCAACAGACTTGGAAACGCGATATGCTGCTGTCGATCTCGGTTCGACTACCACATCTATTTCTGCGTCTGGGTAACGTCCTTTGAGATTATCGATTGTGGGGAAGAACAGGATTTGATCGCCAATTCCACCAGGGACAAGAGCCAGGATACGCATTTGTACTCAAGTTACTGCTGTTTGTATATCCGATCTTAGCAGTAATCGGGACTTCATTGTTGCTAAAGACATTAACTTACTACCTAGTTGTGGAATTCCTCAGGTACACTAGAGAAAGATAGAACTGTATCAAAATAACTATGATTCAACGTCGTAACCATTCTCACTTTGACTCGATCCAGATTGCTTATCGGGCAGAGGAACTGATTGGCGCAGCTTCTAATCGCTATAAGATCACTGTTCAAGTAGCCAACCGTGCGAAAAAACGCCATCGCTACGAATCAGAAAACATCGACGATCCGTCAATCAAACCCGTAATGCGCGCCATCATCGAGATGTCCGACGAACTCACCCAACCAGAGATTCTGGGAGATTAATCTCTTACCTCAAGACTAGAATGAAAATCCCCTCCCTGGAGGGGTGCCCGTAGGGCAGCACCATTTATAGTGCGGGTGGGTAAATCTCCGCAGCAAATCAAATACCATATGCAAAAAGTCCTCAAATCTGGTGCTGGATGGCGAATTGGTTGGAATCCAGCAGGTGAATATCAAGGATTAGTTGGTGGTGATGATTGGGCATTTGAATTAACTAGTGCCGAACTAGCAGATTTCTGTCGATTACTGGGGCAATTAGTCGATAACATGGGATCGATCCAAGCAGAATTAATGGATGAAGAAAGCATCGCCTGTGAAGCCGAAAGCGAATTAATCTGGATGCAGGTAGAGGGATTACCAGGTAAATATAGTTTGCGATTAATCTTGAATACTAGCCGCAGTTGCGAAGGAAATTGGACGGCGGAGATTGTGCCAGAATTGATTACTGCGGTTGACAGTTTGAAGTTTTTTTGATATTAATGCTTCATCAACTTAAGCCGCGAGGAGCTAATTCATGTCACAAGTGAATGGAGTAATGATGCAGTATTTCCATTGGTATTTACCAACTGGAGGTAGCCTGTGGAATCAACTATCGCGAGATGCCCAAGAATTAGCTGCTAATGGATTTACGGCTTTATGGTTGCCACCTGCTTATAAGGGAAGTAATGGAGGATATGATGTAGGGTATGCTGTTTATGATTTATTCGATTTGGGTGAATTCGATCAAAAAGGCTCGATTCCAACTAAGTATGGTACTAGAGATGAGTATCTAAACGCGATCGAATCTGCTCACACTGCGGGGATTGAAATCTATAGTGATATTGTTTTAAATCATCGCTTGGGTGCCGATGCGGAGGAAGAAGTAGAAGCTACACCCCTCGATCCCAATAATCGATTTCAACCGATCGATAATTACCAAAAAATCAAAGCTTGGACACATTTTACTTTTCCTGGACGTAAAGGTAAATATTCCAAGATGGAATGGCATTGGTGGCACTTTGATGCGATCGATTACAACGTCTATAATCAGCAGCAGAAGGCGGTGTATTTGATTAAGGATAAAACATTCGATCGGAATGTTGATGATGAGAAAGGTAATTTTGATTACCTCATGGGCTGCGATCTAGACATGGATCATCCTGAAGTATTGGGTGAACTAAAATACTGGGGCGAATGGTATTTAGATACAACTAAAATTGGTGGTTTACGTTTGGATGCCGTCAAACATATCGATGCGCGCTTCTTTTATAATTGGATCAAAGATCTCAATGCTTATGCTAAAAAAGATCTATTTACTGTCGGTGAATACTGGTCTTACGAGTTAAAAGATTTAGAATATTTCATTAGAGAAACCGAAGGTAAAATCAATCTATTTGATGCACCATTGCACAATAATTTTCATGCAGCAAGTCTTCAGGGGCAAAATTATGATCTTCGTAAAATCTTTGATAATTCACTAGTTCAACATCAACCCACACTAGCCGTTACCTTTGTCGAGAATCACGATTCTCAACCGCTGCAATCTCTCGAATCTGTCGTCGAAGGCTGGTTCAAACCATTAGCTTATGCGCTAATTCTGCTGCGTGAAGCTGGTTATCCCTGTGTATTCTATGGCGATTATTACGGAGCAACTTATACAGACAAAGGCAAAGATGGACAGGATCATCAAATCGTTCTACAGTCTCATCGATCGATCTTAGATATCCTACTCCGCGCTCGGCGTGATTTTGCTTATGGCATCCAGCATGATTACTTCGATCATCCGAACACTATCGGCTGGACAAGATTAGGTGATGACGAACATCCTCAATCGATGGCTGTCATCATGGGTAATGGCAGTGCGGGTACAAAATGGATGAATGTCGGCAAACCAGACACTACCTATACTGACATCACTAAGGCTATTGCTACCCCCGTCGCGACTAATACTGATGGCTGGGGTAATTTTGCTTGTGAAGGTGGCTCTGTATCCGTTTGGGTGCCTGTTAATTAGGCTTTAGGTTTCAGTAACGATCGACGTAGTTCACTAATTGCCACCCCAGTACCTTTTTCCTTTGCAGTTGTGAAGCAATGATCGATCGTATCTGGTAGCGATATATTTGGAAAATAGCGACTAGTTTCGCTGATTTCATATTTACCAGCTATTAGCTGATAAATTGTTAATTGATACTTTTTAAATAGCCACACTTCTGGAACTTTAAAAGGCAAAAAATCTAACTCTGAAGTGAAACTAGTCACCTCGATTTCAATTGCCAAATCTGGTGGTAAGTCCACCTGCCAATCGATCAGATCTTTGCCTACTACTGCTTGCCAATTGTCGATATAAAAGCAGTAATCTGGCTCAATGCCACCCACTTCAGGTAGCTCCATCGTAATGGGTGTAAACGCTTCGTAGTTACGATCTTGACTCTCAAGTAAAACAGCAACGATGTCTGCAATGATGTTGGCTGCTCTGCCATGACTGGGCAATGGACTCATCAATAAAATAATATCACCCTGACGATAACGGAGGCGGGGAATTGAGCCATCACCCCGACTATCACGTAGTTGACAAAAATTTTGCCATGAGCCAGGAATTCTCAGTACTGAACCTGGTGGGATTGAAATGCGATCTGCCGAAACAACTGCGTACACGATCGATACTCCTTTAGGATGAGATGACTTAATTATAGCTATTCTGGATCTAAACTCACCTCTAGGTATTAAAGCTATCCACTATCCACTATTCACTATTCACTAAAACACTAGTATCTGTGTTTTGAGCCAAAATGTGAGTAAATTAATCTGGCGATCGATTACCGATCCATTTCCACCATTGAGTGAGCGAACGAGCTAAAACTAGTGGTTTTAATTCAATGGCATCCCGTGCGAGTAAATCTTGGATCGTCTGAAACGCAGCGTATTGTAACCCCAGAAAACTATCTACAGGGGCATAATAATTACCCAAAGTAATCGATCCAGATGCGTAGATTTTACCTGTTTGATTTGCCATTTCTTCTAGTTCAAAATCAGGCGTAACTGTCAATCTGCCAAGCTGATTGATCGGCAAATTATATTGCTGCACTAAATCTTGGAGCAGTGGACTTGCCATAATCGGTGCATCGACAGCAGTGGCATCAATAATGAAATCTGATTCTAGCTTAATTTCACCTTTGACTCCTGATTCTGTAACTGTGGTAATCGTGCCGCTGGTACTAGCTCTGGGTAAAACGTGCTGAACTTCGCCATAGACAATTTGATACCAGCCTTTGTTGATGCCGCCTGTGATAATTTTGCGCCAATCGGGACGATTCATCGTCGTCACGCCACCCCAATCGGCGAGGAGGTGCTGACGTTGCTCTAGTGTGGCATTTTCAAGCGTTGATTTATACTGTCCTCCCCACGCTGATTTCGGCCAATTGAACGGCTGGAATTCATAATTGTGTTCGACTTTTCGATCGGCTAAACCGTATTTATTGCCCTCGGTTTTGGCGGAACGGAGCAACTGAATCACTCTAATTTCGACGCGATTATTATCGCGCCTAATTGTATAGATCTTTTGGAGAATGCGGGCTGCGACGATGCCTGTGCCGCGCAGGAGGACGGTGCCACCATGTGTGGCTAAATGTTCGTAAATATGTTCGTGAGATTCGTAGGCGTTGACGACGGTTTTGAAATCTTGGGTGCGATCGCGATAAGCTTGAAGATCTGGCAGGAATTGTAATGCGGGATAGCCAGTCGCAATATGCACATAACGGGCAATTGTACAGGCGTAGTCAGTGGGTTGTTGACAGGTGTAGACGATCGCGTATCGACCATCGGTAGTCTTGCGAATTGCCTGAACGTGGGCGGTTCTAATCATCTTTCGCCAGCTAATTCGGGCGGCTTCTCGATCGATTGCCGCAATTACATCCCCAGATTTGGGTGTATAAGTATTTGCCAGTGTCGGTTCGGCGAATACTTGCCAGAGATAGCTAAGACTCGATTTCAGCTTGCCCTTAGCGATGCCCCTAATCGCTTCCAAGGTCGCATAATTGGGAAAGCCCCAAAGGTTATCAGGACAAGCATCTGCCGGAGATCTCAGCCGCTCTTGAGGCACGATCTGGGCATTGAGGCAGAGCTGCTGATAGCGTCCAGATGGTTGCTGCTCCATCCCTAATACGCGGATCCGCTCAGTGCTCACGCCACCGACTCGCAGTAAATCAACCCAGATAAAGCTCCCTAAACCACCACCAATCGTTGCATATTCAACTTCTTCAACAGGTATTCCAGTGGCGTGGATTGCCTGCGGATCGATTTCTTGCTCTCGAAAAATCTGTGGTATGAAGCTATTTGTCGATGCGTCTGGGGGGATTGTCCCGCGTACTTCAGGTCGATTAGTAACGGGATTAAATCTAATTTGTGATGGAACTTTTGGGATGGTACTTGGCAGAGCGATCAAAATTTGATAGTTGCCAATCTGGATTGTGTCTCCAGGCTGGATCTGACTTTGCGTCTGTTTTTGACCGTTAACGATGATCCCGTTACTACTGCCTCGATCGATGATTACCAGTTTATCCTGCTGAAGCTCGATCGAGGCATGATACCGCGACACCTCTAAACTATTGAGCACAATTCGACAAACCCTTTGACCTTCCAAGCTGTCAGGAAGTCGCTCAAATTCTCGTCCCAAGGCAATTGGCACGGTTAACAGGGGTTCTTTGGACTCTCCTGTGACTGGATCTTCCCACACCAATCGGATTTGCACGATTTGTTGACTGAAGTATTTATCGATCGATTCTACCAGGATGGGCGATCTTTTTAGCGATCGCTGTTCAAATAAGTACGTGAATGTCGGTAAGATGAAGGTTTGGCAATTATCCAGATGGGTGAAGTAAAACTAGTTAGTTCTGTTGAGAAGTTAGACTACATCGATATTTTGAGAGGCATTGCCATTCTGATGGTGATGCTTGTCCATACCAGTCAAGCTGTGAATGGTATATCTCAATTGGTCGGTGATGTTGCTCGATATGGACAGATGGGTGTGCAGCTCTTTTTCGTTGCATCTGCTTATACTTTATGTTTTTCCAGAGTAAAGAGAGCGGGAGAAAAAAAACCATTAGTCTCCTTTTGGATTAGAAGATTTTTTAGGATTGCGCCACTATATTATGTGGCGATAATTGCATATTTCCTCGCTGAATCAAATATGCACATCTTAGATCTAATTAAGATGCCCTATTCGCTCTATAATTTTGAGACTATTAGTGCAAATATTCTATTCATTCACGGATTTGTATTGTCAGCCAATAATAATATCGTGCCTGGTGGTTGGTCGATCGGTACTGAGATGGCTTTCTATCTGTTGTTCCCGCTCTTATTTAGCTTATTCGATCGAGCATATAAACAGTATGGAATTATTTCTCTATATATCTTGGTCGGGTTTTTTATATTACTAAATATCGGCGTTCAGTTAGTTGTCCAGCAATTATTGATGATTGTGATTGATGACAATTCATTTATTTATTATAATCTAATCAATCAATTACCAGTATTTTTATTGGGAATAGTAATCTTCTTTCATCATTATCATCAAGTCCCAATCCAACTGTCTCTGCCAATTCAAACTGCAATTTTCGTTGCAGTTACAATCGCTGGAATTGTTTTACTACCAAACAAACAGTATTGGTTAGTTGCCACATTCTTACCAGTTATTACCGGAATATCATTTGTCTTTTTGTTAAATATTTTTAGAGAGCTAAAATATTCAAATATATTTCTGACCGAAATTGGTCAAGCTTCTTACTCGATGTACATATTTCACTTTATGTTTGCTTGGTATTTAGTGCCAGGAATCGGACTGACACTAAAAAAAGGGATTCTCCCAGAGCTATTACTAATATGTTCGATCGTCTTAGTTACAAGATTTACGTTTGCTATTGCCAAGCTCAGTCAAAAATACATCGAAGCTCCCGGAATCTCGGTTGGTAAAATGCTAATTTATAAATTATTACCAGAGATCAACTAACAGTCGATCGAGTCAATAGCAATGGGCAGGGAATCTTGATGCGGATATAATCAGAGATCGAATTGCCAAGTAATCGATCGAGATCTGGTAAGTTTTTAGCGATCGAAGGGCGACGATCTGGTGAACCAATGATGACCAGATCGGCGTGAAACTCTGCGGCAGCATTGCAGATCTCCTTGCCAGGATTACCGCTAGCTAGGATACATTTATAGTCTACTCCTTGTTTTTTTGCTTCAATAATAGCAGGTGCAAAAACTGGATCTTGCTCTGGTTTAATTAACCCCTCAGTTCCTTTATTTTCAGCTTTAACTTGAACGATCAGTAGTTGACTATGCTTGATATCTCGCAGCATCGATAGTGCTAGCTGCAACGATTGTTGAGCAGGAATAGAATTGTCATATCCCACCAAAATCCGATTGATACTCTTAATATTCACGTCATCATTCACCAATAGCATCGGGCGAGATGTGAGCTGAAATACATATTGACTGACAGAATTAGCTAAGATCGAGTTAAGCCGATTCAATCCTCGCGAACCCATAATAATCAAGTCTGCCTGCTCCTCCTCGGCAACTTGACAGACAGTATCCTTTGGTTCACCTTGTTTTAGTCTGACATTAACTTTAGCGGGATCGAGCTTGAGATATTCGATCGCATCAGCCAAAATTTTGCCACCAGCAGTTAGTTTCTCTGCCATCAATTCAGCGGTGACTTGCGGCGAAACAACGTGTAAAATAGTTACGTTTGCACCCTGAATTGCGGGAATTTCCATCAATACTTTGAGCATTTGCTCACATTTTCCTAATCCAGCAACGGCGATCAAAATTTTCTGCATCATTTGATATATCTCCCTAATTTTTAAATTGTTTAGTCGTGATTTAAAGTTTGTTTAGTGTGAGCGATTAAAAGTCTGTTATGTTCTCGATTTTGCACTGTCACCAGACTGATCCGATCCTGATCGCAATATTATTTATCATTTAGTGTCAAGATCCAGTTAGGGTAGTTAAATTAATATGGCTTCCTTCAGTATCACTCTATGATTTCGATCGATTGTCTCAGCCACAAGTTTACAGATATCCAAGCAATTATTTTTGATAAGGATGGCACCCTGGAAGACTCTGGGGACTACC
>JANNBD010000521.1:0-1795 GCA_031385105.1 Chamaesiphon sp. OTE_78_metabat_374 | reverse complement strand
AACATATTAGCAATTATTTTGAACTACCATTAAAAGAACAATCTGCCTGCTGGTTGATGGCGAATAAAGTCCAGGAAATCTTAACTAAGGAATTTCAACCCGACGGGTTTAATGTAGGGATGAATATCAACAAAGCTGCGGGACAAGCCATGAACCACGCTACTATTCATATTATTCCTCGCTATGCAGGTGATACCGATCGTCGCAAAAGTGGAATGCGATTAGTAATTCCAAAATCTAGTTAAATAGATTAGGGTTGCCTCTTATTGGTATCCTTCATAGTATGAAGCTGGTCAGTTTTCTCTAAGGTTATAGATTAGTTATGACCTTCGCAAGTAGTATAAGATCGACATAACCAGTTATCCCCAAGGTATGAGACCTTATTTTGTGCTGACAATTTGCTTGATAGTGACACTGCTAGCTGGCTGTACGTCGGGTATCGCCCAGCAAAGTCCGAAACCCGATTAGCCCTGCTAAACCGAATGCTGTAGTGGCATTGGGGCGGATTCAGCCCGATGGAGAAGTGATTAAACTCTCTGTGGCGAATGCTCAGGATAGTCGAGTCGATCGAATTTTGATAAAGGAAGGCGATCGAGTCAAGCAGAATCAGGTGATTGCTATTTTACAGGGGATCGATCGCAAACAGGCAGATTTGCGGGATGCTCTGGCTGATGTCAAATTGCGTCAGGTAGAGCTAATCAGAGCGAGTAATGGAGATGTCAAAAAGTCCCAAATCGCGGCGCAGAATGCCGTTATCGTTCGGCTCCAGGCACAATTGACGAGTACGCGGAAGCAACAGGAAGCGGCTTTGATTGGGGCGAAATCGCAATTGCGGAATGCGGAAGCAAATTACCAACGTCAGGTACAATCCGATCGAGATGGGATCGGCTTATTGACGGCGAAGGCAAAACTCGCAAATGCTGAAGCTGAATATCGTCGTCGCAGTCAATTTAACCAGTCGGGTAATAACACCCTTGGAAGTGAAGCTAAACTGACAAATGCGCGGGCAGAATATCAGCGTAAATTGACATTATATCAATCGGGGGGTATCAGTAAGTCGGTATTGGATAAAGCTAAGGAAGAACTAACTTCTGCTCAAGCTTTTGCTCGCGAGCGGGGAATAGATACCAAGACTCAATTGGATAAGGCGATCGAAGATTTAGCATCTGCTAGGGCAAATCTGGAAGAGAAAAAACTGGAAACTCGATCGCAATCGGGGCGAATCAAAACTGAACTATTAACCATTCGATCTACAGTCAAAGAGAAGCAAGCCGAATTAACTCGATCGATTGCAACTCTCACTGCTGAGATTCAACAAGAGCAAGCTAAACTAGCCGAACTTAGGGAAATTCGTCCTTCAGATGTCCAAATTGCCCAAGCACAATTAGAAAAAGCTAAAATCGCCGTCGAGCAAAAACAAGCCATATTAAAAGATGCCCAAGTGCGAGTACCCGTAGATGGTCAAATTCTTAAAATCAATACCCGCATCGGCGAACAAGTAAATACAACCCAAGGTATTGTCGAACTAGCTCAAACAGATAAAATGTACGTGGTAGCAGAGATTGCTGAAATAGATGTCAATAAAATCCAGCAGAATCAATCGGTGATAATTACCAGTGAATATGGTAGCTTTAATGGAGAATTGCAGGGTACTGTCGAACAAATTGGGTTGCAAGTCGGGCGCAAACAAACTCAGGATCCAGGCGGTGCAAATCCAGCGACGGATAAAGAAACTAGAATTGTCGCCATCAAAATAAAGATCTCGCCCACAGATAGTCCTAAAGTCGCCAAGCTG
>JANNBD010000185.1:0-4124 GCA_031385105.1 Chamaesiphon sp. OTE_78_metabat_374 | reverse complement strand
GGAATTGCCATTGTAGAGATCTACATCGTTGGCTAGCAATACCTGACGCAGATTCGCGCCAGTTTCGCATCTAAAGCTTTTTCCTTGCGCGGTGACTTGAGGCATAGTTAGGAAATTGAGAATTGAGAACTGAGAATTACCTCCCATCTATGATGACGCAAATCCAAATTTACGACACGACGCTCCGCGATGGTGCCCAGCGGGAGGGTTTGACGTTGGCAGTGGAGGATAAGCTCAAAATTGCGCGGCAGCTTGACAAGCTCGGCGTACCTTGGATTGAAGGCGGTTGGCCAGGGGCTAATCCTAAAGATGGGGAATTTTTCCGACGGTTGCAGTTAGAACCTTTGACTCAGGCGGAAGTGGTAGCATTTTGTTCGACTCGTCGCCCTGGTGGATTGGCGGCTGAAGACAAGATGTTAGCCGCGATTCTAGCGGCTGGGACAAAGTGGATTACGATTTTTGGCAAGTCCTGGGATCTGCACGTTACCGAGGGCTTGAAGACGAATTTAGGTGAGAATCTGGAGATGATTCGGGATTCGATCGAGTATCTCATTTCCCAGGAGCGACGGGTGATTTACGATGCCGAGCACTGGTTTGATGGTTACAAAGCAAATCCTGAATATGCGCTTGCTACCCTGCAAACGGCGATCGATGCTGGCGCAGACTGGCTCGTATTTTGCGATACTAACGGGGGCACGATGCCGCACGATATTACTAGAATTGTAAGTGAGGTAATTAATGCAGTCGATCCAAACAAGCAGCTTCAATTTGGGATTCACCCACATAATGATTGCGAACTGGCTGTAGCTAATGCGATCTCTGCCGTCACCAGTGGCGTGACAATGGTACAAGGCACAATCAACGGGTATGGCGAACGCTGCGGCAATGCCAATCTCTGCTCGATTATCCCCAATCTCCAGCTCAAGCTCGACTATACCTGTCTGAGCGAAGCAAATCTCACCCGCCTCACCCAAGTAAGTAGATACGTTAGCGAAGTTGTTAACGTTGCACCTAACGACTACGCCGCATTCGTCGGCAAATGCGCCTTCAGTCACAAAGGCGGCATCCACGTCTCCGCCGTCGAGCGCAATCCCTTCACTTACGAACACATCGCTCCCACTCAAGTCGGCAACGAACGCCGGATCGCCATTTCCGAGCAGTCGGGATTGAGCAATGTCTTGATCAAAGCCAGCGAGATGGGCTTGACACTCACCAAGGAAGATCCTCGCACTCGTCAAATTTTAGCCAAACTCAAAGAATTGGAATATCAAGGCTACCAATTTGAAGGAGCCGAAGCCAGTTTTGAACTATTAATGCGCGAAATCCTCGGTCAAACCTCAACTTTGTTTACGATTCAGGGTTTCCAAGTGCATTGTTCGATTGCCACTCAACACCATTCCCTTGCCACTGTCAAAGTCACCGTTGATGGTCAAAACATCCTCGCAGCCGCCGAAGGAAATGGCCCTGTATCAGCTTTAGATGCTGCCCTCCGCAAAGCATTGAGCCAATTTTACCCTGAACTAACAAAATGCCATTTAACCGACTATAAAGTGCGGATTATCGATGGTGCTGAGGGCACATCCGCAGTTACTCGCGTGCTGGTAGAGTCGAGCAATGGACTACATCGCTGGACGACGATCGGTGTATCTGATAATATCCTCGAAGCATCCTATCAAGCTGTCGCCCAGGGAATTGAATATGGCTTGCTGGTTAAGTCCCCTCAAACCTGTAGTTTAGTGGATATAAAATAATTGGGTGTTGAATCAATATCAGATCTACCTAGACGGATAGATATTTAGAGATTGATCAGAAAAAGCATGTTTCCCCAATATACTTAGTTAATTAGATGCAGGATTTGGACGATCGTTGATGAATAGATGGCCGCAGATTAACTTAATTTCCCCAACTACAGCAAAGCTGCACCAGATCGGTTGGTTGGCTTTGTTGCTGGCAGTAGCGGGTTGCGCTCCTAGTGGTAATGTTCCAACTGCGGTTGGGGGTAAGGATGAAGGGATCATTACTGTAGGTACGACTCAAAAGCCTCGCACCCTCGATCCTGCGGATGCCTATGAACTGAGATCGATCGCGTTGATTCGGAATCTGAGTGACAGGCTATATACTTACGATCCTGGTAGTACCCAACTCAAACCGCAGCTAGCAACAGCTTTACCTAAATTAAGTGCGGATGGACTGACGTATACGATTCCGCTCCGTCAAGGGGTAGTTTTTCACGATGGCACTCCCTTTGATGCCGCAGCGATGGCATTTTCGCTCAATCGATTTATTCAAAATAAGGGCAAACCATCATTCTTACTATCTGAGCGAGTAGATACAGTCACAGCAACTAGCCCCAACGAGCTAACAATTAAGCTCAAAAAGCCCTTCGCCGCTTTTCCATCAATGCTAGCCTTTCCAGGTACCTGTGCGATATCACCCAAGGCATACAAGATTAAAGCCAATGAATTTGAAGCCAATATATTCGTCGGAACAGGGCCTTATACCCTGACTGAATATGGTACCGATCGAGTAAAGTTAACTAGATTCGACAGGTATTGGGGTGCGAAACCACTCAATCAGGGCGTAAACGTCCAAATTTTCAACAATAACTCAGCAAACCTCTACAACTCCTTCCGCACTGGAGCCGTAGATGTTGCGTTCCAATCATTAGAGCCAGATCAAGTCAAAGTACTCGAAGCTGGAGCAAAAGCTGGAGATTGGCAATCGATCGCGATCGATGGTAGTGTCACTAGTTATCTGATTCTCAATGTGCTCCAGAAGCCCCTAGATAACCCCCTCGTCCGTCAAGCACTGGCTGCATTAGTCGATCGACCAACCATCAACGAACGTATCTTGTACGGGCAAGGAAAGCCCTTGTACAGCATTGTGCCTGACACCTTTGCCGTTTCCCAACCAGTGTTTAAAAGTGCCTACGGCGACGGGAATATTCCCAAAGTCAAGCAACTGCTGACTCAAGCGGGATTCTCACCCCAGAAGCCCGCTGTGGTTGAAATCTGGTATCCATCTGGCTCCACTTCCCGCCGTCTAACTGCCGGATTTCTGCGCGCCTATGCTCAAAAGAAATTGGGCGGAATTTTGGAAATTAAGCCAAACACGATCGAGTCGGCATCTTTCTTCAAATATGCCAGCAAGAATGTTTATCCATCAACACTTCAAGATTGGTATCCCGACTTTCTCGATCCAGATAACTTTGTCCAACCCTTCCTCGAATGTCCCAAGCAAGATCCTGAGCACAAAGGCTGTAAAGACGGTGGTACTCAATCACAAGGTTCATTCTACTATAGCGATCGAATGAATCAACTGATCGCCGCCCAAGGAAAAGAAGCAGACCCAACCAAGCGTAAACAAATCTACGCTGATATTCAAACCAAACTAATCGAGGATGTGCCCTTAATTCCGCTGTGGCAAACCAAGGATTTTGTATTCGCAAAAAAAGGGATGAGCGGCATTAAAATCGATCCACTTCAGAATTTGCTGTATTCAGACATGAAGAAATAGAGGCAATTAGCTAGGTACAAGTATTTATCAAGACAGTGCCCACCCTACGCAATATCCCTCTTCACTATCCACCATCCACCATCCACTAAATAATGTCTCGATCAAAAACCCTTCAATACTACCTCGCAGCGCGATTGCTCCTGGCTCCATTAATGTTGTGGACGATCGTCACATTGGTATTTTTCTTACTCAAAGCGACACCTGGCGATCCGGCAGACATGTTTCTGGGTGCGAGAGCCTCAGATGCCACCAAAGCAGAATTCATGCTGAATTTATGCAAAAAGCAACCGATGTTTTGTATCGAAGAACCAATTTATGTTCAATACTTTCGCTATTTAGGAAATATTCTACAAGGTAATTTTGGTGAATCAATTACTAGTTCTGGTAAAGCAGTCGTCACTGTCATTCAAGAGAATTTCCCCGCGACATTAGAACTTGCCGTTGGCAGTATGGTGATTGCCTTTGTTGTTGGCGTTGCAGTTGGCACAATTGGGGCGGCGCGTCCAGGTACAAAATCTGAAATTGGCGGTAGATTATTTGGGATAGTCAGTTATTCGTTACCGATTTTTTGGGTGGGGATGCTATTGCAATTAATCTTTGCAGTCCAG
>JANNBD010000173.1:0-9665 GCA_031385105.1 Chamaesiphon sp. OTE_78_metabat_374 | reverse complement strand
TAGAGATGTTGGGTTGAAGAATGAAACCCAACCTACAGATCTGTCTTTCACTATTCACTATTCACCATCCACTATCCACTAACTTAATAGCTATCAGTCGGATTCACCAATTTCAACAGCTTCTGCTTGATTTGATTATCAAACACTTCCCATTTCATTTTGGAAAATTCAGAGTTGTCATTGAATCCACATAAGAACCCAACCGGAATTTCAAAGCCACCAGCGGTGAATCTACCACCACCAAAAAACCGTCCGTCACTATTTTTACCAAAGGCTTCCTTGATAAATTCATCTGGATCGAGGGTTAACTTGGACGTGCGGAGGGATCCAATTACCAGTTCGACTTCATCATCCTCATCGCGGACGATGCCGTATACCATTGCCGTATGGACGTTTTCCTCAGTCACTAGGAAATCGGCCGCTTGGGGGATTGCATCGCGATCTTCGTAGCGGAGATAGCCGACTCCGGCGATCGAGAAGTTGTTTTGGACTACCCGATTGGTGAGAGATCTTTGGATTACTTCCATCACTCGTTTCGATCTATATACCTGTAGGATCGCATTCAGCAATTGGGCATCATAAAAGCGGCTGAGATATCCCGCCGCCAAGAAGTCTTCTTCTTGCGCCTGCATCAGACGATTGGTATCTGAGCGTAAGCCATGCATCAAAGCCGTCGCACATTTGACATGTTCGGCAATACTACTATCGAGCTTGAGCAGTCCGGCTTGAAGATACTGAGTCAGGATCGTAGCGGTGGCACGAGTTGAAGGGCGAATATCAACAAATTCGGCGTTGAGATCTTCTTGCAGACTATGGTGATCGATAATTACCGTAATTGGAATTCCGGCTTGTCTGATGATGTCTAATAGTTGGCAGGTGGTACCCTGATTATCGATCAGTACGCAGCCTTGATAAGCAGCTAAATCTTTTTCTTTGAGATTCGCGCTAGAAACCTTCTTGGTTGGCAATCCAGTGAGCTTGACTAGAGCTATATTCTCTTGGTGGCTGAGGGCACCTGCATAGATGAGATCGCAACTGATGTTGTACTGTTTGGCAATTAGTTGATATGCCCAAGCTCCTGACAGTGCATCAGGATCGGGAAAGTCTTGCAGTAGCACAATTTGACGTTCACCTCGATGCCGTTCTAGGGTTGCTTTGAGTGCGGCTACCCGAATATCCTCGGAAGGTAAATCGTAGCGATGTTCTAATGGCACAGAGAGAGAGGTTGCTTTGCCATGCTCACGCTCTGGTCGATCTGCTGGCTGTTCGACATCGGCATCTGGCTGCTGTGTCATTTCGAGCAGTCCACGCACAGAATTTGTATCCATGTTTGAAGCTTGACCATTGAGAGGCTTAATCAACTTTGAAGACATCTATATATCACGCAGGATAGTGCAAAATGGGAAGCTCTAACACTCCAGTATTGTGAGTAAAGACAATCTCTTGTGGGTATAGTATCCCTGCTAAACCATCATAAACAACTGCGATCGGATTGGCAATTAGCGATCATACCTAATTCCAGTAACTATTCACTACGAACTTGCGACAGCAATGGTTCTGAGTATTCAATCGTTTCTCTTGACATTGCCAAATTGCAGTCGTTAATCGGATCAGTATGCTCGACCTCTCACTGCAACATAAAGCACAAATTATATTTACAGTCGCTGTAATAAATTTAACCCGTGAGTGTCAGTACCGCAGGTGTGCAACAAATTGTAGCTTTTGCCCAAGCGTTTGACAGTTTCCGTCTGCTCAAAGCTCGGAATCCACGGGTTGGGATTGTTGTAAGCGTAATAAGTTTCAACTCCGTCAATTCCCAGGGACACCGCCGTCGGAATCAATTCTTCTGGAGATCGCCGATACCGAGATGGATGAGCCAACACTACGATCGCGCCTGCTTTGTGTAGTGCGGTAATTACCCGTTCTGCGCGAGCATCCACACCTCTAGGTTCGCGTCCAGTCAAGTATGGGGCTAAACTTGGCTCTAGGGGATTGAAACCATAGCCGAGAATATGCACATCCACTGGTGGCAGATAAGCAGTAATTTCGATACCTGTCCACAAGTGGACCGAATCAATTGATTGTTCCTTCAGCCATTGAGCCGCTCGATAGTAGGCATGAATACTGTGATGGTCGGTGATTGCCATGCCTTGCAACCCAATCTCCACCGCCTGCGACATCAGGTCTTCTGGCGTGAGTTTACCATCAGAACAATTGGTGTGCATGTGAAAGTTGTAATGCTTGGGACAGCTATCGGCCTGAATATTGCTAAAGACTTGGCGCAGTAAGGTTATATTTTGGGCTGGGGCTTGGTTCTCCATAGCTTTGAGTGTGAGTCTGATAGTTCCCGATAGTCGTCGTAGTAATTTTTGGTCGCGAGTACGGCATCTTTAAGATTACCCCAATCGTTGTAAAACTTTATGAGAATAGCTGGTGATACTCTCTCAGGATTTAGCAGATTTTGAGTAGCAGTCCTTTCATTGTAACTGTCTGCCGTCAACACAAGATCAGCTAGTTGAGCGAGAAAGATGATTTAATCGCATAGCTAGACTAGGTTCTGACCTAATCGTATAAAATTCAGAGCTATTGTCAAAAAGTTTAATGATATTTTAAGATTCCTCACAGATTTGAACTATCGCTAGATTGCTAATTTATGATATGTACATAAGCTAGATTTAGCCCTTTCGAGAAAGTTCTTTCAGCCATCAAGCGGGTGAGGTTGCGATCGTGTCATTCAAATTACTACGTTCTTTATCGCTGGCGGTAGTGTTGAGCTTTTTTGCTCCCATGCTGTTGATGTCTGGTTCTTTGGCTAGCACTTGGCTGCTAACATGTATTCCAGGGCTGGGATCGATTGGTCAGATCCCAACAGATCTATTACTTAATATTCTGGGCACTTTTGGTGGGGGTTGTGCGATTCAAGGCATGTTAACCATCGCTTTAGTTTGCGGATTTGTCGGCGCGCTGTTTGATATCTATGCTTTCTACAATTTTCGGACTCTGAAAGGGCATTAATTAAATGAATCGACAATTTAACTAGCTTCTATTCTATGTCCGATCGAATCACAATTATTGGTGCTGGTGCTTGGGGCGGCGCATTAGCAAACCTGACGCAGATCAATGGCTATGAACCAACCATTTGGTCGCGAAGTTGTGGTGAACGATTGACGGATACGATCGATGATAGAGTGGCAATTGTTTCAGCGATATCGATGTCCGGCGTTCGTTCAGTGATTGAAAAATTAGCTGGATCGATCGAGCCAAATCAAATTATTGTGACAGCGACAAAGGGGTTAGATGCTCAAACTAATTCTACCCCCGCCCAACTATGGCGGACGGCTTTTCCAGCCAATCCAATTGTTGTGCTATCGGGGCCAAATTTATCCCTAGAAATTCAACAGGGACTACCAGCCGCAACAGTAGTCGCTAGTCAAGATAGCCAAGCTGCTACCAAGATTCAAGCGATATTTTCTTCGCCGAAGTTTCGAGTTTATACCAATGATGATCCGGTTGGGGTCGAAATTGCTGGAACTGTCAAGAATGTGATTGCGATCGCCGCAGGTACTTGCGATGGTCTAAAATTAGGGAATAATGCTAAATCAGCTCTGTTAACACGAGGATTAGCCGAAATTATTCGGATTGGTCAATATTGGGGTGGCAAAACTGAAACCTTTTATGGTTTATCTGGGTTAGGTGATTTATTAACTACTTGCAATAGCCCGCTCAGTCGCAATTATCAAGTTGGCTACGGTTTAGCTCAGGGCAAAACTCTAGATCGAGTTCTCACAGATCTGCAAGGCACAGCCGAAGGCGTAAATACGACAAAAGTATTAGTAGAGATTGCTAATCAAAATCAAATTTACATGCCGATTACAGTATTAGTCGATCGAATGCTCAAAGGTGAAATCACCGCTCAGGCAGCCATTATTGAACTGATGTCGCGGGATCGGAAATCGGAATATTAGGATAGTGAATGGTGGATAGTGGATAGTGAATATCCATTGATTGTAAAAATGTAATTGTCCTAATTAGTTTTTGTCAGTAAAATCAGCTTTTAGCAAAGATTCTTAATTCCTTCACTCTAAGATTTAAACTTCTCATTTTGAATTTCACGATCCACTATTCACAAAAATGAGTCAATCCCCTGAAGAACCAGATAATTTAGCAACTACGATCGATAGTTTCAATACGATTCAGTCGGAGCGAAATTATCAACAGGCGCAGGCTAGTCTGCGCCAAATTTTGGTGAATCTAGATCTGAGTCAGCGGGAAAGATGTGGATTAGAAGCAGAGATTGCCGAGCTGAGTAATATGTTGCGGAAGCTCGATCGATCAGTATTTCAAGTAGCTGTATTTGGAATGGTTGGCAGAGGTAAATCTTCACTGCTAAATGCTTTAATTGGTCAGAATCTATTTCAAGCTGGTGCTCTACATGGCATAACTAAAGAACGCCAGCAGGTAGTTTGGGAAATAAATAATTGGCAAGATGAATTCGATCTAGACAAAGATACTCCAGCTACGTTGCAAGAGACGATCGAATTTATTGATACTCCAGGAATTGACGAAGTAGCAGGTGAACAACGTCAACTACTCGCCCATGATATTGCGAGTCAAGTAGATCTGATCTTATTTATCATCGCCGGAGATATTACCGAACTCGAACTACAGACGCTCTCGCAGCTCAGAGCTGCTGGTAAACCAATCTTATTATTATTTAATAAAGTCGATCTCTATCCCGATCGAGATAAGCTCGCAATATATGCCAAAATTCGGGATGAACGAGTCAGAGAAATTCTCAGCCCGAATGAGATCATCGTGGTAGCCGCCGCACCAGTTGTGATTCGTGCCAATCAACGGGTTGATGGCAGTATGGGCGTGAGTTATCATCCAGGTGTACCGCAAATATCAGAGCTGAAATGGCGGATTGTCGAAATCCTCCAGCGTGAAGGTAAATCCCTCGCGGCACTCAACGCGATGTTGGCAGCAGATCGAATTCAGCAGCAATTGATCGATCGCAAAATGGGCAGTCGTGAAGATGCTGCCAATGATATTATCTGGCAATCAGTGATGACCAAATCGATTGCGATCGCGATCAACCCGATTACGGCTGCTGATATTATTGCAGGTGCCGCGATCGATATCGCGATGATTATTCGATTATCCAAATTCTATGGGATGCCGATGACTCGATCTGGTGCTACTAAACTGCTGCAAACGATGGCAATTGGCATGGGCGGGCTGACAATTAGTGAATTGGCAATCAGGCTCGGATTGGGTGGAGTCAAAGGCTTGCTCGCCATCCTTGCCCCTGCTACAGGCGGAATTAGTATCGCACCCTACACCGCAATTGCTCTGACTCAGGCTAGCATTGCCGGAGTCGCTACCTACACAGTCGGGCAAGTCACCAAAACTTACCTAGCAAATGGTGCCTCCTGGGGCGACAATAGCCCCAAATCTGTGATTACCCAAATTCTTGATACCATTGATAAACATTCGATCGTCGATCGAATTAAGCATGAACTGGCGAATAAAGCGTAAAACTAAATAAGCTCTAAAATCTGAGTGGTGGGCACTGCCCACCCTACAATTACTCCTGTCCTGTATCCCAACTCCGAACTCCCAACTCCCAGCTCATGCCAATTTTTGAACAATCAATTCAAATTAAAGCCAGCGCGACAGCCGTAGATAAGTGCATCACCGATTTAGCCTTGATGCAACGATGGCTCAATCCGATCCTCAAGTGCGAACCCATCGGAGAATGGCAAACTAGTGTCGGCAGTAAAAGTAAATTTGTGATCCAGATTCCGATCATTCAACCAACCTTGAAAAATACTGTACTGGCAAGAGAACCTGGGTTGATTATTTGGGGATTTGATGGCTTCTTTAAAGGTACAGATCGATGGGAGTGCGAACCAAATGAACGCGGTACAAGATTAATTAATCAGTTTGAATTTAATATTCCCAATCGGGTAGTTGCCTGGGGATTCGATCGATTTGCCGCAACTTGGACAAAAGCCGATATGGAAGCTCAATTGAGACGCTTAAAGCGAGTAGCTGAAGAATTACAGCAAAGAGGTAATTAATTAACTGATAGAGTATATTATCTACAAATAGATTGCAGGAAACTTAGAGACGAAGCATCCATTTTGCCAAAGTGAATTGCACTAGCTACATTCCAATTTTCTAGAGAGCGAACTAACCAGGGCACACCGTTACACTGTGAAGACTCATAGTGATTAAACAGAATTGATAATCTACTTTCTAATAGTGGTTTGGCTTTTTGACAGATCAAAACGATTTTGAGCAGTAATCCAGTTGTAAAAACTGAGCCTAAATTACTAATCATATCCATGAAAATAAAATGCTGGGGGTTGCTGGGACTCTCGATCACTAAGTGATTGAGAATATGCGTACAGGTTCTGAGGATGCCAAGTTCATCAAGTGGCTGCCTGTCTCGATCGGGTGATATATTAATAATCGTCTTGTATAACCTGTCATTAAAAGTGCGGCTACCATAACTACTATCTACGCCAGAAATTATATATTCAAACAAGTCACTCTTAAATCTTTTGATACTCGGCTGCATCTGAAGCCGCGAAACAAAACCGCGAGATAAATCTTGGTAGCTAGCATCACCTTCAGCCTTGCCCGAAAATTGCCCGAAAGCCATCCCCAATTCTTTGGTAGAAAGTAGAGTTGGATTCTCTACCCGCTGCAAATCATTGGCAGCATCCCGTCCTACTTGAGCCTTGATTCGAGATCTTCTAACTTGATAAGCAAGATAATGTGATAAATTGGTTTCCTGCTGTTGACGCAAATCTATTTGGACTCGTTTAATTGTTTCGACATTTTCAGATGTCCGTTCTTCCGACACTAGAGAATGATCGTATAAATACGGATAGCGGGAAATTAATGTACCCAATGGTCGATCTAAAATTGTTTTTTTATCTGAAGTAGTGCCATTAAGCACAGCATTCAGTCGTTTGAGTTTGGGATAGTCATCACCGTGCAGATATACCTGTAGCAACTGCCGAAGGCGGCGGACAGTTCGAGAATATGTCATGCGGACATCATTAAGATGATCTAGTAGTTCTACTAGCTCGGCAACGGCTACTCGTCCCCCAGGCTGCATTTGCCAGTAGTTAACGAGGATATAGCAGCAGCGATTGATCACCAGCGGGAAATTCTGTTCGGCGGTTTTTTCAAATGCTAGCGTTTCGATTGTTGTCCAAATTCGGTTATCACTGTAGCTGACACCCTCAATAAATAAACTCCTAAACCTGTCAATTACTCTAGCAGGCGACTCAGTTTTGACAACATGCAAAAAATGTTCGTAGATAATCTGCTCAATTCCGCTACCAACTTTTTTTCCAACTGCAAACATATTCAATCTCCATGCCTATTTTTAGCAAATAACCACTGCAAATTGCCGTAGTAGCTGTTTTAATCGATTTCCCCAAGGTCAGGATTCGCCAACGAGATCCTAATGCAGAAGATACAAGCTGTAATGATTAGCCTGAAATTCGAGAGAAGTGAACGAGCAATACAACTTATGCCAAGTTTAACTATAAAAATAGTAGATTGGTGTGAGATCGATCGCAATAGCAGTCCCGAATTGTAGCTTGTCTAAATAGCTCAACTGGACAATCCTTTGAATCCCTTCACCAAGCTCATTTGCTTGCGAGGAATACAGGTACTATCCCAAGCAGTGAGCGTCCCACTCTCAAAATTCTCAATAAAAAATGGGTCTACGTTTAGTAAACCCATTTTTCAGCTAAAAGTTACGATCGAGTCTAATTCAATCTATCGAACTGTACCAGCTTTTGCAGTCATATTGATCGGCTTAAGTAGATACAATCGCAGCATTTTTACCCCAATTGACGCGATTGTTGGTAGGTTCATGAGCTTTTTCAAGAACTTAGGCGTAGTAGACTTTGCCGACGCTACTAGTTTGAGATAGTCTGCGGCGCACTGATCCAAAATTGGGAAGAACTTAGGATGATCTACATTCAAGATAATTGGGAAGATCCGTCCCGCCGTCTTATTTGTTTCTTGGATTACTTCGATATCAAAATTGCGGCTATTCATCCCCAAAATTCCGTAGAACTTACTCTCTCTGTCGCGGAGATACATCGTGGCAAATACCGCCAGCAGGAAGAATCGACACCAGAGTTTTGCTTTGAAGTCATTTAATAGTTGGGGTTGGGAACGCATCAAGGCATCGAAGAAGTCGCCATGACGGTTCTCATCTTGGCACCAGTTATCAAACAGATGGAAGATTGGATAGATCCGGTATTCGGGATTTGCTTCTAAGTGTTGGAAAATCTTGATATATCGCCAGTAACCAATTTTTTCGGACAGGTACACCGAGTAGAAGATAAATTTTGGTTTGAAGAAGGTGTAATTATGATTTTTAGTCAGGAACCCCAAGTCGAGGGAGAGTCCAAAATCAGACATCGCTTTGTTGAGGAAGCCAGCATGACGAGCTTCATCTCGCGATAGCAGGCTAAATCCTTCAGCTAGCAGCGGGCTTTTGTGCTTGAGCCGACGACTGAGTTCTTTGTAGAGCAAGAATCCCGAAAATTCAGATGTACAGGAGCTTTCGAGAAAGTCGATAAATATTTCGCGGGTTTCCGTGGGGATATCGTCCCAAGACTTGTCAAATTTTTCATCTCTGACGAAGTGGTTGCGGTTATAGTCAACCCGCATTTCTTCGATAATTGCCAGTAGCTCATCTTCATTGACAGAGAGATCCATCCGCTCCATCTCTTCAAAGTCAGTGGTATAAAACCGAGGCGTGAGCAGGGTTTCTTTGGCAGGACGCTTTACACCTGGTCTAATTTCGTCAAATGATGACGGTTTGGAGACGGAAGTTACCATAATGATTTTTTATATCTGAATTCAATGTTGATCGACTCCAGCTACCGCTTAGACATCTCGATCTCTTTAGTGCATTTTACCAACTCTAGACTGGCTCGGCAGCGGTTTTGTGTGAAGATTTGCTAAATGGTCTCGATCTCAGGCAATCTGAAACGTTCTAGGTTCGGGGATGAGCCAATCTAGATGAATAGGCTAGGAGAAACATGGAACATTTCGCCTAGTTTTTTAGCCTGTGATTTACTAATTGCACGCTTACCATTCACAACTTCAGAGACAATCCCACTAGATCCAATCACTCCAACTAAATCGGCTTGTCTTTTGCCGCTGGTTTCAAGCAGATATTGCAACATTTCAGTTGGAGATTGCGTTCTCCAATCATCCATCGGACAAATTTTCGATTCGTAATCTTTAACTAACATTATAGCTAAATCATACAGTGCCAATTCTGCTAGACTGCGTTCTTTCTTGAACACGAAATATTCTACTACGGCTAATGTTTGTCGGTACTCTTCCTCTGTTTCAATAATTTTAGGTTGGTATTTCGTCAGGAGATCGGTATATT
Source organism: Chamaesiphon sp. OTE_78_metabat_374 (assembly GCA_031385105.1). GTDB lineage: Bacteria > Cyanobacteriota > Cyanobacteriia > Cyanobacteriales > Chamaesiphonaceae > Chamaesiphon. Next base: position 223 of record JANNBD010000173.1, on the reverse strand, counting down.
GCGATCGATCAAAAATAAGAGTCATTCTTCCACTTGTCCTTGCTATAGCCAGCGTGAGTTAGAAAATATTTGTGATAGATTATTTGACGCTCATAATCTATTCCCACTATTAGCCGATAGTTATTTCCTTTGACATTGAAAACTGTAAAATTACCGACAGCTTCAGCATCCTTAAATGATTGACGGACTGATTCAAGATTCTGCCAATCAGCTTTCTCAACTG
>JANNBD010000145.1:0-5740 GCA_031385105.1 Chamaesiphon sp. OTE_78_metabat_374 | reverse complement strand
ATTATCACTACACCCAGGCCATTGAGTTTTATGTTTCTCTGCACTAAAGAATTGGAGCATTTTCCTTTTAGATAGAATCTCTATCCCATTTTTTTATCTATCTCTATTTTGCGTGAAGCAAAATACCAGAGTTTTAAAATTGACAATATTCTATTTTCTACTGCATTATTAACTTTTATTTTTTGATTACTTTGATTAAGCGCAATAAAAGTCCATAAGGGAAATGAATCTTGCTTGCCATTAATTTCTAATTTAGCATCAACTTTAAGAATATTTCTTTCGTAAAGATCGTTTAAGAATAGCAACACATCATCTATATTGCCTAAATTAGGATCATCCTTAAACTCAAATTCTACTAATCTTCCCAGTCGAACAATAGATTTTTGAAAAATTGCCTTAAAAGCCCATTGATTTTCTTTTCTATTAGAAATGTAACTTTCATGATCTGATATTTCTTGCTTGTACCAGTCTGGATTTTTACTTATTTTATCCTCTCTAATAGCATTTTTGTGTTTCGGAGTCTGCGCCTGATAGTTACCAAAATTTCCTTCTATCAGGTTATTTGTTCGTGCGTAGCTTAATAAATCTTTGTAAGGATTGAATTCTAATAATATTTTTAATAGCCAGTGATGAAAATTAACCTTAAATCCTTTAATGGCTGATTCTAAATATTCATCTGGTAGCCTTGTAAATGGAGTTGCTGGTTCTTCCTCGTCACAGTAATCTTCCTGATAACATTTCAAAAGTGTTCTCTCATTATATGTAACTTCTTTTCCCCCAATACCTAAAGCAGCGTCAATACTCTTAATAAAATCTTTTACTTTTTTGTAATCTAGTGAATCATTTGAAATTTTTAATTCAAGTATCGAGGCAACTAGCAAGTCTAGATGCACTAAGGAATTAAGATAATATGATATGTCAAATTTATGATTTTCATCTTGCCATCTTAGTAATGATAATGGAATAAGATTAAGATCATCTTGAGAAGTTTTTTCTGTCACCAATGTTCTTACACATTGAGCATTGATACTTTTATCATCTAAAATTAAAGCTCTTGCTTTATCTACTGTTTTAGCATTTTTATTTAGATCTGTGAATAACTCACGAGCAATCCTCCGAATTGAATATCCAGATTGGTTTAGATCGTTTTGAAATCCAACATTTTTATGAAGTAGAACAAATATAACTGGTATTTTAGTATTTTGTTCTCTTGGACGTAATGTGCCACCTCTGAACTTTGGATTTTCACGAAATGTTCTTAGTGCCCACAATCGATGTTGCCCATCTACTGCAACAGCTAATACTTTTGCTTCGTCCCACCTTAATCTTGCCGATCCTCCGCAGGAAGTGAACTGTACACCTCCAAAAGTAGTGGTTTCTGCATCTGGATTATTCCAAACAGAATCCTCTGGACATTCATTGCTATTAAGTGGTATTGGTGGATAAGAAATATTTGTAGATTCATCAAAGTTATCTTTGACTTTCTCATCATCTCCTTTTGGCATTAATATAATAGTGATCGCATTGAAAAATTTTAATTTATTGGGATCGAGTAGATATCCTTGAACAATATCATTCTGAACACGGTCTTCATCGATAGATCTTTGAAATAGTTCTTTAATCGACCATTGTGTATCTAGATCTGCTGCTACCTGTTCGGCAACTTTTAATTCATCAATTGCCCTATTAATTTCAATAAGTGACACAAAATATGGCAATGACACATTTTCAGACAGTGTGTATTCACCCTTGAAGCCATACAAGGGTTTGTTAAATTTAGATTTGTCTGAATTAGATGGAATGATAAGCATATTAATTAACCATATCTAAGAGTAAAAGAAGGCAGAAATAGTCTAGACAAAATATCTTCAACTAATTGTTCTGAGGGTGGCTGATAAAATTCAAGTTCTTCTGACATAATTTCATTTTCGACGAGTTCATCCATGTCTATATCAGATGAACAATCAGAGGTGTGAATGACTAAAAGCCTACACTGATTAATATTATGCCCAGAATTGGCTAGTCGATCGCTTAAAGTACTACCTTCTTTCAAATGTGTATAAATTCTAGAATATAAATTAGTAGCTTTACCTATATATAAAGGCTGTTGAAAGATAAGAGAGTTACTCAGTAGCATAATTATCAACTTACGGAATGCTGGATCGAGGGATAACTCTCGTAAAATTGACTCTTTCGCAAAAGAGGTATCTGATTGAAGGATAATTCTGTGTGCTGGCGGTAAGCGTGTTTCTCTTGAAGCAAACTGTTCCTTGTCAAGTTCTTGTAAAATGGACTTAACAAACACATCGGGATCTTCACTAGCCTTTGGATCTAATTCAAAATATCGTTACCAAGCATAGACTCCACCTTTATTTTTAGGGATACGGCTTAAAAGTGCTTCAGTACCCCGCATTTGTGACAAATTATATAAAAAAACCTGTTCGCTTAACTCTTTAACTGGACTATCTTGGTCAAAACAGGTCACTATTGTCGCTCCGCTATATTCCGATGAGAGTACTGTAATCAAATAGCTTCACGTCACTTCACCTACTTATGAATAATACCCAAAAACTAGCTAAAAAACACTCAGAACAAAGAACAGTCTCTGAATTTGTCGAAGAGATCCAGATGCTGACCCAGGAAATTCAGGATTTGTACTGTCTTGACGCAATTCCTTGGGTGATCGGTTATTCGGGGGGTAAAGATAGTTCTGCTATTCTACAGCTTATTTGGGACGCGATCGCCGGACTACCTCCAGAGAAGCGCAAGAAGACAGTTCATGTGATTACCACTGATACCTTGGTCGAGAACCCGATTGTGGCTGGCTGGGTGCGTCAATCGATCGAGCAGATGAAGATTGCTGCGCTAGAGCAAAATATGCCATTTGAACCGCGTCTGCTCTATCCTGAAGTCAAGGAGACATTTTGGGTTGGTTTGATTGGGAAAGGCTACCCAGCTCCTAGAGGTAAGTTTCGGTGGTGTACGGAACGTCTGAAGATCAATCCCTCGAACAATTTTATTCGGAACGTGATCCGCGCTCATGGTGAAACAATTCTCGTATTGGGTACACGAAAAGCCGAAAGCACTAGACGCGCTCGAACGATGAATAAGATCGAAGCCAAGCGGTTACGGGAGCGATTAAGCCCAAATATGTATTTACCAAACTCATTAGTCTATACACCGATCGAAGATTGGCGAAACGATGAAGTCTGGATGTACTTAATGCAGTGGAAGAATCCCTGGGGACACAGTAATCAAGATTTATTCGCGCTTTACCGAGGTGCTACGGCGGATAATGAGTGTCCGCTAGTTGTGGATACTTCCACGCCGAGCTGTGGTAGCTCTCGTTTTGGTTGCTGGGTGTGTACGATGGTGACTCAGGACAAATCTTTGACGGCGATGATCCAGAATGACCAGGATAAAGAATGGTTGCAGCCGTTACTAGATTTTCGCGTAGAGCTAGATGTCGAGGATAGCCGAGATCGTCGTGATTTTCGGAGACGCAAAGGACACGTTCAACTCTATGAGCGCAATGTAGATGGAGGAATTTCGGTTGAACCAATTCCTGGTCCATATACGAAAGATGCGAGAGATCATTTACTCCAAAAGTTGTTAACAATTCAACTACAAATTCGTGCGACAACTCCAGCAAATATGCCATTTATTACTCTGATTACAGAGGAAGAATTAAGCGAGATCAGAAGAATCTGGTTGGACGAGAGACATGAGTTTGATGATAGTTTACCCCGCATCTATGAGGAAGTGATGGGCAAACAATTTAAAGATACGCGGATTCAGGAAAAGAAACTATTAGGTAATGATGAATGGTCGATTTTGCAGGAGATCTGTAGTGATGATGCGATGCATCTGGAATTGATGGCAAAATTACTCGATACCGAACGCCAACATGCGATCAAATCGCGACGGGGGGTGTTTGAAAACCTAGAGAAGTGTTTTGATACTAGTTCTCGCTCGAAGGAGGAGGCGATAGCGATTGCCCATGAGAAGCGGGACTTGAAGGAGGCTGCAAAACAGGGTGATGTGGCGAAGGTGAAGCAGTTAACTTGGGCGCAGATGAAGTTTCAGCAAGATGTATAAGCTTGCTGCAAGGTTTACTTTGCTCTAGATAATAAATCTATAATTTCAAAGCGATCGAGTAACACATTCTACTCGATCGCCTAAATTTTTTTGTGTTAATTATATTGATCGCTTTGAATTAGCGATCGATCGACTCTAATCTAAGATTGACCGTTGTGATGAATACCTGTGAATACATATTCACTAGTTACAAACTCATCAATGGTAGCATCTTCTCGGTTGGCAAATTCACCTGGATTTGAATTGCGATCGCCAAGCATCAAGTCACCTGGCAATAACATTTTTTCTTCGGTGTCTTCGATCAAGAACTCAACTGAGACTTTTACCTTAACCTTTCCTGGTCGCCAGCGGCGAGTGGCGAGATCGAGAATCTCACAGCTAATACCTTCATCAAACCATTGACAATGTTCATTTGCCAGTCTGGTGCCGATCATGGGGATGGGAATCTCTAGACCATTTTGACGTAGTTTCTGATCGATCGCCCGCCCAACTGAGCCATCAAAAGATTGACCGATCGCTCTTTTTAGCTTACCAGAACGAAACATTGCCTCACCAAAAGCAATTACATCGTCATCACCACAATCATAAGGAATGAGATTATTTGTCATAACATTTTTTGTTATCAAAGCTTGGTCGTCTATACAATTAATATCATGCCATAATATTTTCAGCACAGACCAAATCCACGAGCTTTTGCGTAACTATTCTGGTCATTGATAATGATCTCGACCTTCAGCCTTTCTATTTTTCCGCCACACACCCCTAGCTTCAGTGGGTGGTCTTGAGCTAAGATTAACATTCTGCAAATTTAACTTAGACAGATATTTTTAGTCAGGGCATCGAGTTTACACCATAAGCTTAACTATTATTTAAACGGAATTTAGAAATCGTGGAAAACAAATTAATGTTGATGATTCCTGGCCCTACGCCAGTGCCTGAGAATGTACTATTGGCTCTAGCCAAGCATCCGATCGGACATCGGAGTGGTGAGTTTAGTCAAATTATGGCAGAGGTGACGGCAAATCTCAAGTGGTTGCATCAGACGGAAAATGATGTGCTGATGCTGACTGTTTCTGGGACAGGGGCGATGGAAGCGGGGATGATTAATTTCTTTAGTCCTGGCGATCGAGTTTTGGTGGTTCACAATGGTAAGTTTGGGGAACGCTGGGCGGAAGTTGCCAAGGCGTTTGCGCTGGATGTGGTGGAAGTAACGGCTCCTTGGGGTCAACCGATCGATCCAAATGCGGTGAAAGCGGCTCTGGATGATGATACTGCTAAGGCGATTAAGGGTGTAGTCGTTACTCACAGTGAGACTTCGACTGGGGTAATTAATGATTTAGAGACAATCGCCAAACATATTAAGGATCACGGCGCGTTGTCGATTATTGATGCTGTAACTAGCTTGGGTGCCTCTAATGTGCCGCCCAAGCCTTGGGACTAACCGTCACAAATCCCAATCCAGGCGGAATCATAAACCCCTTCTGGGAGCCAGAACAGACCACATCTAGACTCCATGCATCGATCGGCACATTAGAGGCACCCAAGCTAGTTACAGCATCAATAATCGACAACGCGCCGTGATCCTTAATATGTTTGGCGATTGTCTCTAAATCATTAATTACCCCAGTCGAAGTCTCACTGT
>JANNBD010000074.1:0-9220 GCA_031385105.1 Chamaesiphon sp. OTE_78_metabat_374 | reverse complement strand
ACCAAATCTAAATAAAAAAACACGACTCGAACAATACCTCAGGTACTAATTGGGAAGCATTGGCAGCGATGTCTGATGACGATATTGATTACTCAGATATTCCACCATTGACGGATGAATTTTTTGAGCGAGCAACGCTACGAATTCCAGCAGCACAGGCTCAAAATTTGGTGCATCTAGACCCCGATGTGATGAAATGGTTTCAGTCTCAAGGTGTGCAGCCGACAGAAATGATTAATACAGTTCTGCGCCGATACATTGAAAATAACACTCGACAATCTGCATAAATATATTTAATTATGATTCGATCGCTAATCACAATTAAATAAATAGACTTAGAGATACATGAAATAATTCTCCCAACACCTTAGCTTGAGCCTTGCTAATCGATCGCTTGCCATTAACTATCTCCGATACTACCCCTCTAGATCCGATTACTCCCACTAGTTCCTCTTGTTTCATATTCCGCGCTTCCATCAAATGTCGCAGCATTCGATCTGATTCGAGATTCGGTAATGGATAGCTAGTTTCTTCAAACTTCTCAATTAAAATAATTAGTAATTCCAGCAGTGTGTCTTCTTCTGGCGTGCGTTGACGATATTCTAATGATTCAGCTAAAAGAATCGCCGCTTCATTTTCAGCTTCCGTTTCGATCGCTTTCGGCTGATGTTGAGCCAAAAGATCTCCATAGACATTTCGGTTAATAGTATGGATCATCTTTCCATTTATCCTTATTGTATTCAGAGTGAGTTAATACATACTTGATGTAGATTCGCCCAGTAGCATACACAATGCTAGTAATCAGGCGATAATCATTACCTTTGAGATTGAAAACAGTGAAATTACCAACAGAATCAGTCGCTGGATATGTTTGCCTGACATCAACTAGATTTGCCCACTCTGCTGACTTTGCTACCCGATACCAAAGATCGAGTGGATCTGACACATCAGCATGGATTTCTGCAAATTCCAGCAATCCTTTACGGCTGACAATGTGCATTGATTAGAATATGTCGGTATCAGTCAATGTTTTCACAACGAGAATATAAAGTCAATAATCCGATCTCGAAGAGCAAATCGTCATGAACAGAAAAATGAATGAAACCGCAAATATCCGTCGGTCTTAGACTACATCTTCCAAGACGTGGCGATTGTTATTCCAAGTCCACACACCTGCGATAATTACGATTAGACTTACGCCCCACAAGACTGGTTGGAGTCCAAATCTATCAGTAGAAGGGCCAGTAATGATTAGGGGAATAGCTACTGCAATATTGACAGCATTATTCTGAAATCCAAACACTTTGCCCCGCATTGATTCTGGAGTCTTCTCTTGGATCAGGGTTTGCATAGGTACCGCAATTAATGAAGCCCCCAATCCCAGCACTCCGGCACATAATAAGCCGACTAACAAGTTATTTACAAATGTGAATATTGCCAGCACAATACTCATACTGACAAAGCCAATTAAGGGCAAAGATTTTTGCTGGATGCGACTGCCCCAATGACCCAAAATTCCAGCTCCAAGTACTAATCCAATTCCCATTGCTGCAACTAGGAATCCAAATTGCTCTGGTTTTAGACCCACTTCCGCAGTAAGTTTAATTGAGAGGATTGGCAAAGCTGCTATTGTCGAAAATAGCACAGCTAATTGCACCATTGCATTTAATAATATTTTGTTACCACGCAAATATTTCAGACCTATTTTCAATTCCTTCAAGGGATTAATTTTTTCAGAGTGTCTGCTGGTGTCAATGTTTTCATGTACCCGAACTAGCTGTCCCAATCCAGCGGCAATGAAATAGAGACCTGCAACTAAAACTTCTCTCGCACCATCTTTACTAATATTAGATGCCGCAGTCAAAAGTGGTTCACCGATCGCAAATCCGACAATCAGAGAAGCCATTGTGCTGGCAGTAAATAAGGCATTTGCCGTTAGTAAATTTTCTGGCTTAACTACCAAAGGAATCGCGGACTGCTCTGCTGGGGCAAATGCTTGAGTAATAACCGAAATTGCAAAAGTGATCAGCAATAAAATCAGAAATTCTTTCGGTAAAACTGACAGTAATAGAATTAGGCTCCCACGGACAACATCTGCAAACACCATAATCTTTTTCTTGGGATATCGATCAACAAATATTCCCGCTGCTGCCCCAAATAAAATTGCTGGAATCGTTGTAGCAAGCATCAAATAAGAGCTAGAGGATGCGGCATATTTAATTGGTACGTTGTAGCTAGTTAATAAAGCAATCGACATTACCAACAGCACTTTGTCAGCAATCTGTGAAACAATTTGTCCCGTCCACAAGAATAAAAATTGTTTATTTTTGAGCAGAGCCTTAAATCCACTCGCCTCTGTAGGAGTTTTCGCAGGTATCATAGGCTGAATTAGGGAAAGGGGAATGGGGATGGGGAGACTGGGAGACTGGGAGATGGATAATTCGCTAAACCACTAAACCACTGTCTTGAAAAGGTGCTCTACTTGGGGAAACCCCAAGACCGCACTTTTCGCTAGACCACCAACTCCTGTAGCGATTGTACCCACTTATGGGTCGAAAAATTTGGTGGGGTGTGACAGTCGATCTAGTGGACAGTCGATCGGGGATGGGGGATAGTAAGTAGTAAGCATTAATTCGTTCCACGCCTGATATGAACTCTACCATTGCATATTTGACCACTCAACTCGATCGAGCGATTGTTGCGGCATTGGGGGCTGATTATGCGGGCACAGATCCCTTACTTGGATTGTCGAGCAATCCGAAGTTTGGGGATTATCAGGCAAACATGGCGATGGGATTGTCCAAGCGGTTGGGACAACAGCCGCGCGCAATTGCTCAATCGATTGTCGATCATTTAGATGTATCAGAAATCTGCGAAGTTCCGCAAATTGCTGGCCCAGGATTTATTAATTTTACTGTTAAACCTAGCTACCTCACCAGCCAATTGCAAGCGATGCAATTGGATCGTCGATTAGGTGTGGCGGTGGCGGAAAAACCGCAGCGAGTAGTAGTTGATTTTTCGAGTCCGAATATTGCCAAGGAAATGCACGTTGGGCACTTACGATCGACCATACTAGGTGATTGTATCGCACGGGTGTTAGAGTTTCGCGGTCATGATGTCCTGCGGCTCAATCATGTGGGCGATTGGGGCACCCAATTCGGGATGTTGATTCTCTATTTGCGGGAAGCTTATCCCCAGGCATTAGTTACGGCTGATGCGCTTGATTTGGGTGATTTAGTTGCTTTATATAAAAAAGCTAAACAACGCTTTGATCAAGATTCAGAGTTTCAAGAGGCAGCGAGAAAAGAGGTAGTCAAATTACAAGCCAAAGATCCAGATACGATTAAAGCATGGAACCTGCTGTGCGATCAGTCGCGACGGGAATTTCAAGTCATCTATGACAGATTAAACATTCAGATTGCTGAACGGGGAGAATCTTTTTACAATCCTTATTTAGCTGCGGTAGTTGATGATTTACGCACCTTGGGATTATTAGTTGAAAGTAATGGCGCACAGTGCGTTTTTCTAGATGGATATGTCAATAGAGACGGCGACCCCCTGCCGCTGATGGTTCAAAAGACAGATGGAGGCTACAACTATGCAACTACTGATTTAGCAGCGATCAGATATCGAATTGGAGTCGATCGAGCTGACCGAATCATTTATATCACTGATTCAGGACAATCAGATCATTTCGCCCAGGTATTTCAAGTTGCCAAATTAGCAAAGTGGATTCCTGAACATGTCGAAATTACCCATGTGCCGTTCGGACTAGTATTGGGTGAAGATGGTAAGAAGATCAAGACTCGATCGGGTGAAACTATCAAACTCAAAGCATTGCTCGATGAAGGCATTGATACTTTCCGCAAAGATCTAGAAGCAAGATTAGTTGCTGATACTAGACAGGAAACTCCCGAATTTATTGCAAATAGTGCAGAAGTTGTTGGACTAAGTGCAGTTAAATATGCGGATTTGAGTCAGAATCGGTTGAGCAATTATGTCTTTAGTTATGACAAAATGTTGGCATTGCAAGGCAATACTGCACCTTATATGATGTATGCCTATGTACGAGTACAGGGAATTAGTCGCAAGGGTGGAATTGATTTTGAGAACTTGGGAGCTAATGCCCAAATTATTCTCACAGAAGAACTCGAACTTGCTCTCGCCAAACATCTGCTGCAATTAGGAGCTGTCGTCATGGAAGTAGAGCGGGATCTACTTCCAAATCGATTGTGTCAGTACCTATTTGAACTCAGTCAGAAATACAATCAGTTCTATGATAAACACTCTGTGCTCCAAGCAGAAGAACCGACCCGCACTTCACGGTTAATCTTGTCAGATCTGACTGCCAAAACGTTGAAACTGGGTTTGGATTTACTGGGTATTCCGGTATTAGAACGAATGTAATAATCAACACATAATTGTTGTAGGGTGGGCACTGCCCACCAGCTAGATTGCAAACTTTAATCTAGCCAACAAACGATCTGAATAGTTGTTTGTGCTATCTAAATCTAAATTGTGGGCAGTGCCCACCCTACACATTTAAACTAAATCTTGTTAAATCTTCATTTCTAACTAAACCTTAAGATGCAATGAAACGGACAGATAATAAAACATTGAATGACATTGCTGATGCGCCAGACTTACAGCAATTAGTCCACGATAAACGGTCTCAAAAACGTGCGACTAGCGCGAAAGCTAGTCGTCGTAATCGTCGCTATGAAAATCGGATTCTCAATGCACATACAGCAGATGAATTTGACGATCGAGAGGATGAAACTAGACCTGAAGATGATGAAGAATTAGGTTGATTTTACAGCCTCACTAGCTTAGAAAATTGTTTTTTTAACCTGTCGAGCTTCGGTAAGTCATGTACCACCACATAAGGATAAGCAGGATTGCGATCAATAAAGTCCTGATGGTAATCTTCAGCGGGATAAAACTTAGTTAATCCAACTAGCTGAGTAGCAATTGGCTGGGGAAACAACTTGGATTGATTAATTCGATCGATATAAGCTTTTGATACCCGTTGTTGATCTGCATTAGCAAAGAAAATAGCAGATCGATATTGCTTGCCCTGATCAGGTTCTTGGCGATCTATTTGGGTTGGATCGTGAGCAATAAAAAAGTAAATCTTTAATAACTTTCCCAGCGAAATCTGGCTCGGATCGTAAGTAATTTTCACAGCTTCTGCGTGACTAGTCAAACCACGGCTAACGACATCATAATGAGCATCCGTAGCACTTCCACCCGAAAATCCAGACACAACATCAGAAACACCTTTAAGCTGCTCAAATACTGCTTCTACACCCCAAAAACAACCCCCAGCGAGGACAATAGTTTGTGTGCCCTTTACTTTCGCAGCAGGCAAATCGATTACTGGATCGATCATCTTAATTGCTTGAGCCGCTGCGGTGCTGGAATTGGCAATAGACTTGGAAGCTGGTAATCCGCAGGCACTAATCAGCAGCGGCAACAAAGAAATGCCTAAAATTAGACGGGGATGGAGATGGAAGTGAGGAGAGAACATACTCGATCAATGAAGTTCGATACCGTTACTTTCAATATACAAGCTGGATTGAGTAATGGATTTACACACTCAAGCCTCAACCTGAGTTCACTATCCACCATTTACCATTCTTCTAGGCATGGCTGAATACAGTCAGCTCTTGATTCGATGGCTCAGTGACATTTGGTAAATCTAATTTAAAATCAGACTGAGATACAGGCTCAATATTCATGCCTCTACTCGCAAGTCTGTCCGTGACTGCCACTAAGTCAGATTGCAGTTGACGATTTTCACTCTGCAATGACATAATCTTGTTCTTGATCGGTGCCAATCGTTCGGCAAATTTGCGCGTGTACACCTTGGGTAATTCTCTAATTACCTGCTCCAGCATGTGACCCCGTTTATTGAGTTCACTGATGGTTTGGCGCAGTTGCTGGATTTCCAGATCTCGCCGTTGGAGCTGGTGCTGATAAAAATGAACTTGTTGCTCGACTCCCTGAAGTTGTTCCCGCAACAGTCTAACTTCAGCTCGATAATCACCAGCTACTTCAGGTCTGGGGGCGTAAGCGGTATTATCTTTAACTAGTCGAAATAATTCTTGGGATAATTGTTGAACGAGTTTGTCACGAATGCTCAGTTCTTCACGAAATCTAGCAACTTCGGCTTTGAGTGTTGAGACGCTAGTTGTTTGAGTTTGGTTCACGGGGTATCACCTGGAGTGCGATCGAGGAAATACCATGACTGTAGCAGTTTGTTCAACTTGTCGCAACAAAGATGTTGAACTCAATTTGGGATAGATGTATTTGGATCCAGATCGATCGAATCCCGCTTAGACAGCTAGAATACCGATTCCAGATCCCCGATCGTGATAGGCTTAGGGAACCAGAAATATCAAATAAAATAGGGCGATCGATGATGAGCGCAGGCAGCAGTACGCAGCAAATTAAGTTTGGGACTGATGGATGGCGGGGAATTATCGCCGAGGACTTTACCTTTGCGAATGTATGTAAGGTAACAAGAGCAATCGCTGCTTATCTTAGTACCGCTTACAGTCAGGATCGTCCGGTGTTAGTCGCTTACGATCCGAGGTTTTTGGCAGATGAGTTTGCTCAGACTGCGGCGGAAATCCTCGCAGATTTGGGCTGGACAGTGAAAATTGTCGATCGAGATTGTCCGACTCCAGTAATTGCTTACAATGCTAGACATCTGAATTCTGCGGGTGCATTGATGTTTACTGCTAGTCACAATCCCGCTGCTTACTGTGGGATTAAGTATATCCCTGATTATGCAGGGCCAGCGACCCTGGCAATTACTGATACGATCGTCGCTAATCTCGATGGTGCCAGTGACGCGCCACCAATGAAGAAGAATAGCAATAAGATTAGCACCTTCGATCCTCAACCAGAATATTTTAAATTTATCTACACCCTACTTGATGTTGAGCGGATTCGATCGGCAAAGCTCAAAGTCAAGTTTGATGCGATGTATTCCACCTCGCGGGGCTATCTGGACAAAGTATTGCTCCATTGCGGCTGCGAAACTGAAACATTCCACATGCAGCGGGATGTACTATTTGGCGGTGGTATGCCCGAACCCAAAGCAGAACTACTGGGTGAACTGATTGCTGCCGTTCAAAAGGACAAAGCGGATCTTGGTGTAGCTACAGATGGCGACGCAGATAGATTTGGGATCGTTGATGAGCTAGGAAATATGCTTACACCGAATACCGTCTTGCTGGTACTTGCCAAGCACTTAATCAAGAATAAAGGCAAAACGGGCGCGATCGTCCGTACAGTGGCAACTACCCACCTCCTAGACAACTTTGCTGCCAAGCATGGTGTCCCCCTAATTGAAACCGCCGTCGGGTTCAAATATATCGGCGAACAGATGCGGGAAATCCCCGTCCTCATCGGTGGCGAAGAATCCGGTGGCTTGAGCGTAATCGGACATATCCCTGAAAAAGATGGCATTCTAGCTGATATGCTGATTGCCGAAGCGATCGCTTATGAAGGTAAACCATTGAGCCAAATGGTCGCCGAAGTCATTGCTGAAGCTGGTGGGCCATTATTCAACCGTCGTCTAGACTTACATCTCGACAATGCTCACAAAGAAACGGTGATGAAAACCTATCTCGAACATCCACCGACGAGCATCGCCGGAATTGATGTCAAAGAAGTCGGACGTAAAGATGGAGTCAAGTTCTATCTCGCCGATGGTGGTTGGGTATTGCTTCGTGCCTCCGGTACAGAACCATTGATTCGGGTGTATCTAGAGACTCATTCTGCCGCACAGTTGCAGAATCTCGCCTCAACAATGGAAGCGGCAATTGAAGCTTTGAAGTAGGCTTTAGGCTCTAGGGATCGGAAAGTAGGTGAGAATATAGATCAGCCTATTTTCGATCCCATGATTACTCTTATCTTTGAACTCCGATGTTTAATGTAGTTATTTCGACGATAGTAGCCACATGGATCGTCCTAATTGCGCTCATTTCAGTCCAAAATGCTAGCTTAGTCAGCATCAACTTTGCAATCTGGAAATCGATCGATCTCCCTTGGGGACTAGTCCTCGCTGGCGCAGTTGCTCTCGGCTTCCTCATCGGTGGCTTGATACCGTTACTCGGCAGCAACTTTGTCTCAGTCAAACGTAAATAATAGTGGTAAAAGTGGAGCCTAAAACCTAATCCAGGCCTAACACCCAACACCTAAAACCCAAAGCCTAGATCATTACAAATTGTTGCCTTGTCTTCATAATCCCGATCGACCAGCCTAAAAATCCTGCTATCGTAGGGAAGACCGATCGTCGTCAAGCTGCATGTATAAGCCATTTTTAAACCACTTAGAACGCGAACTGACCACCAAGTTTGACTTGCAGCCGCGATCGATTCCAACTGGTTTGGAATTAAATGTCAGTGAACGTGGTAAAAGTCCAGCGACGATTCAAAGCTGGTCTTATCAGTGTCCCCAGTTACGAAAAATTCGGTACACATACATTGATGCTGGTGCGAGTTCTCAGATATTCAACTGTGTCATTTATCCCGATCATCATTACGATTTACCACTGCTAGGTCTAGACTTTCTCTCGTTTGGCAAAGTCAAAAACCTTGTTGTACTCGACTTCCAGCCATTATTTCAGGATGCTGACTACCAGAAAAAATACATTGAGCCGCTGAAATTTCTGCACGATCAATACCCAGATCTATCCCAAGATTTGGAAATGAAATTTTACGATTCCAATCAATATTTCTCCAAATATTTACTGTTTGCCAAGACAGATCCCGAAACCGTCTCAACCAGATTACTCGCAGCATTCAAGGATTATCTAGATCTATATTGGCAGATGCTCGATCGAGCAGAGCCGTTTACAGATCCCTCCGATATCCAACGCATCGTCAAAGCCCAAAAAGACTACGATTGCTACAGTGCCGAACGCGACCCCGCTTCAGGACTATTTAGCAGCTATTTTGGCCCTGAATGGTCAGAACGCTTCCTGCATGAATTTTTGTTTGAAGACTCTGTGCCTTTGGCGGTTGTGTAGAACTCATTTGGGAGCTGCTGGTATGTGAAGGCGGGTTCGTTCAATCTTAATCGTTACAATCGGTAGTTTCTAGCATAAAGCGGCGTTTTTATGCGGGGGTTTCCCTCGCATAAAAAAACGACAAGACACCCCCCCCGACAGATCCATCACCCAACCCACAAAAAATGACTAACTACC
>JANNBD010000069.1:0-2789 GCA_031385105.1 Chamaesiphon sp. OTE_78_metabat_374 | reverse complement strand
AACCGAAACAAGATGATAAGACTGTTTCCGCTGATTTTCGTAACAAATTTAAAATAAGACTATTACTGCAAGAAACAAGGGCTTTTCTAAAAAGTCGGGTTTCTGTCCCCACTCTCCCCCACAAGTTATCCAGCCTTGTCGAGACTAAATGCTTGCTCTAAAACTGTCTGCTCTTTTGCACGTCTGACATAAGATTCTAGTTGACTCGCTTCCCACCCTGTCAGTGTCTGCATCGCTTCGAGCGTCAATCCTTTGCCGAGCATCTCCACACACCACGTTGCTTGAGTTTGGGTAGTAGTGGGAGCTGTACCTGTGGGCGTGATAATTTCGTGAACTAATTCTTGCCACTGCCCAGCTAATCCTACTTCGGTTAATGGATTTCCATCTGCACCCAAAAATAACGCTTCGTAACTATCTTTCCGACTTTTCAGCCATTGTGTCAGGGGATTCTTGAGGTATGAGCCGTAGCGTTTGCCCATAATCCACTGATTAATCGGTACCTGACGCGCCGATCCTTGGGTAATCTGAAATAGCTGTCGATCGTTAGTGCTAAGATGATTCGATCGATTCAACAAGACAATCTCACTCGCGCTCAATCCAGCTCCAAATAACACATAGACAAGAGCATAAGTCTGTAAGCTGTGCTTTTTTGCTTGTTGCAGGATCTGATGCACGATTGGCTCTGGTAGATCGAGCGGAACTGATTGACGAGCAGATTGATTGATTTGAGGTGACTCAAAAGCACATCGAGGTACTGCACCTGCTAAAAACAAAGCCACAACTCGATCGAGAAAATCCTCCCGATCCCGCCACAGTCCGTGAAATTCGCTAGTTAATTCGATCGTGGCATAGCCAAATAGTAGTGTGTTTAATAAACTCGCTAATTGTTCGACAGGTAGCTGTAAGTCGGACTTTGATTCACCTAAATTAGTCTTGAGATACTTAGCTACCCGCCGATTTGCCAGATCGAAACTCCGCCCCAATCCCTGGCGATTCTCGATCGAATATTGCCCCGATTCGCCCACGAGCGATCGAATTACGGCTGGAGTCTGCTCTAGTGCCTGGAGGCAGGTATTGGCATATTCTCTGAGCATTTGTGCCAAACCATTGGCTGGGGGTAAATCAGCAATCAAATTCTGCCCCAATTGGGAGAAGACATCAGCATCTTCAATTACTGCCAACAACAAGCCATGTTTATTCCCAAATTGACGAAATAGCGTCACTTCATTTACCTGAGCTAATTCGGCAATTTGCTTGGTAGTAGTCTCATTGACCCCTTGACTGGCGAATAATTCGATCGCTGCGTGGATTAATTTTTGGCGAGTCAGATTGCGCGGAGATGGCATGACGGAAGATTTTTGAAGATGTGTTGCGGTAGCCATCAAAAATAAAATGCAAGTACCACTTGCAGATCTGAAAAAAGATTGTTAAGATATAAATGCAAGCGTTACTTGCACACCTTGTTTCTACTATACCTAGATGCGGAACTCGTGTCCAAGAATTAGTGATTAGGTGTCAGAGATTAGGTCTTGGGTACGATGACTACTAAAGCCTAAAACCTAAATATTAGTCTGAAGCCTAAAGCCTAAAGTCCAAAGTCCAACATCTAATTACTTATGACTGCCAACTTTATTGAAAATAATGCACAGAAGCAAGATACAACTCCATTAAGTTGGACGAATGTATTCTTCTTTGGGTCGTTCCATCTCATCGCATTATCTGCACCGTGGTTCTTTAATTGGTCGGCACTAGGAGCCGCCATTGTTCTCCACTGGCTATTTGGATCGATCGGGATTTGCTTAGGATTTCACCGTTTACTGACACATCGCAGCTTCACGGTACCGAAACCACTGGAATATGTATTTGCCACCCTCGGCGCGTTAGCCCTCCAAGGTGGGCCAATTTTCTGGGTAGCTGGACATCGGCAGCACCATCTCTACACCGAAGATTGGGATAAAGATCCCTACTCAGCCAAACGCGGCTTTTGGTGGAGTCACATGCTGTGGATTTTCTATCCCAAAGCCAACTTTTTTAAATTAGAAGAATACAAACGCGCTGCACCAGATTTAGCCAAAGATGCTTACTATCGCTGGCTGGATAAGTACTTCCTGTTTCTCCAAATTCCAGTCGGATTGCTATTGTACGCGATCGGTGGTTGGTCATTCGTGATTTATGGTGTATTCGTCCGTGCAGTAATTCTCTGGCATAGCACCTGGTTGATCAATTCCGCTAGTCACATCACTGGCTATCGCAGCCACGAATCTGACGATAACTCTCGGAACCTCTGGTGGGCGGCACTACTGACCTACGGCGAAGGCTGGCACAATAACCACCATGCTTATCCAAATGTTGCTAAAGGTGGTTGGCAGTGGTGGGAAATCGATATGACTTGGTGGTCAATTAAGCTGCTGCAAAAACTCGGTTTAGCCAAACGGGTGATCTTACCGCCGACAATCTAGACATAGCTTAATTAAGATAAAGCCTCAACTTTCAACGTTGGGGCTTTATTTTGAGATATCTTAGTTGGAGATTAACGAATTCATGACTCGTATCCCTGATCAAGCATTGCTGCATAATCGTTCATCCCTTCTTCGGCAATAGCACGATCTTCGTCAGCAAACTCCGTAAACAGATCCGCTAAATGTTTTGGATCGATGATTCTCCAAGGATGACTGTGATTGCGAAACTTTAAGAATGCAATAAATTCAGCCACCTGCTGGATTTGATTGTGGCTCAGTCGATCCAAGTCTTGCTTCAGTGCTTCAGTGCTCACTTGCATAAGAGGAAAA
>JANNBD010000019.1:0-7352 GCA_031385105.1 Chamaesiphon sp. OTE_78_metabat_374 | reverse complement strand
GCCTACGATTGAAATCGTGTCTCATGATGCGAAGTCCGCCTACGCGGACTAATTAATTTTCTAGTCCGCGTAGGCGGACTTTGCATCACTAGCAGCGGTTTTAACCGCTGTTTAATTAAACTATTTAGCTAGTTTATCTAGGGCTAAATTGAGATCTAAGACATTCACGCCAGGTTCGCCAAAGATGCCGAGGAATCTATCTTCGATCGATTGAATCATAATTATCTCAACTTTATTTGTATCCAGTCCTCTGGCTTTAGCAACACGGGGAATTTGATTGCGCGCTGACTCTAGACTGATATGTGGATCCAAGCCAGAGCCAGAGGTATAAACTAGATCGCTCGTTGGTTTGATTCCAACAGCGTTTAGCCTGTCAATTTCACCTTTAATTCGTTTAGGGAGATCGGGATTACTCGCAGCCAAATTGCTTGCACCTGAAACACCAGTTGGTGCGGCTGTTTTATCAGTACTATAATTGATTGTACTTGGACGACTCCAGAAATACTTGTTGCTAGTAAATGGCTGTCCAATTAATGCCGAACCAATTGCGACAGACTGACTAGTTCTGATGATACTGCCATTAGCTTGAAATGGTACGAATAGTTGTCCAAATGCGAGGATAACTAATGGATAAGCAACAGCAACAATTAGCCAGAGAACTAGAGTCGATCGAATGGCGGTACCGAGTTCTTTAATTTGATTAATTTTAGAATTTCTCCGGTTGAAAGATGACTGCAAACAAATAAATTGATAAAGCGACTGTAACTAAGCCCAAAAATCCCAAAGCATAAGACTGTTCGCGAGAAATAGTCCCGCCTGTAGCAGCATAAACAACCGGAGCAAGGATCAGATTAATCACCGAACTCCAGAGCAGATAGCGAGTTAACTTGCGGCTAGATAGCTTGATTGCGATCGAATGTAAATCTTCAATAACTGTAATTGTTTTCATTTTTAAGAACTTACTAGAAAGGGGTATTCTCTGGAAAATCCCCTCCTCGGAGGGGTGCCCAACGGGCGGGGTGGGTAGATCTACGCATCAACTCAACCCCACCGCCGCAACACAAACATCAATAACCTTAATTGCAATAAACGGTGCAATCACCCCGCCCAATCCATAAATAAAGATATTCCGCTGCAACAATTGCTCCGCAGTCAACGGGCGAAACTTCACCCCCTTCAGAGCCAACGGAATCAACGCCGGAATGATCAGCGCATTATAAATTAACGCTGATAGAATAGCTGATTGAGCACTTGCTAAACCCATCACATTTAAACTGCCAATTCCTGCACTAGCAAAGATTGCAGGTAGAATCGCAAAATATTTAGCCACATCATTAGCGATCGAAAACGTCGTTAATGCCCCGCGAGTAATTAGCAATTGCTTACCAATTGTGACGATATCAATTAACTTCGTTGGATCGGAATCTAGATCCACCATATTCGCTGCTTCCTTTGCGGCTTGGGTGCCGGAATTCATAGCTACTCCCACATTTGCTTGGGCTAGAGCCGGAGCATCATTAGTACCATCCCCCGTCATTGCTACTAATTTCCCCTGAGCTTGCTCGGCACGAATTACTTCAATTTTATCTTCGGGAGTTGCTTCAGCGATGAAGTCATCTACTCCTGCTTCTGCCGCAATTACTGACGCAGTAATTTTATTATCCCCCGTCAGCATCACCGTCCGAATTCCCATTTGGCGCATCTGATCGAACCGTTCGCGAATGCCTGGTTTGATAATATCTTTGAGATAAATTACGCCATAAATATCATCCCCCTGACATACCGCCAATGGTGTACCACCGAGCCGCGAGACTCGTTCGTAAGCAGCATCTAAATCTGGTGGAATTTGTCCGCCACGGGAGCGTACGAATCCTTTAATTGCATCCACCGCACCTTTGCGAATTTCGACTCCATCAACATCAGTACCGCTCATACGAGTCCGTGCCGAAAATTCGATACCAGTGGCGGTATCTCGATCGATCTGCTGGACTGCACCTAGTTTCTGGGCGAGGAGAACGATCGATTTACCCTCTGGAGTTTCATCAAATAGGCTCGAACCGAGGGCGATTTGAGCGACACTGGCGAGATCGTGAGTAGCGATGGGGATAAACTCCTCCGCTAAACGGTTCCCCAGGGTGATTGTCCCCGTTTTGTCCAAAACTAGCGTATTGATATCTCCACAGGCTTCTACCGCCCGTCCAGACGTAGCTATGACGTTAAATTGAGCTACCCGATCCATGCCAGCAATCCCGATCGCGCTCAATAGTCCGCCGATAGTTGTCGGAATCAACGCCACCAATAACGCCACCAGCACGGCAATACTCACCGGAGCTTTGGCATAATTTGCCACGGGGGACAGGGTAGCAATCACGATCAGGAAAACCTGCGTCAATACAGCCAGTAAAACGGTTAGAGCGATCTCGTTCGGGGTTTTGCTCCGATCTGCACCTTCTACCAGGGAGATCATTCGATCGATAAAGCCCTTACCTGGATCTGCTGTCACCCGAATCAATAGCTCATCGGACAAAATCCGCGTCCCCCCCGTTACCGAGCTAGCAATATCCGTTCCAGGCTGCTTCAATACTGGCGCAGATTCTCCCGTAATCGCCGACTCGTCCACAGCGGCTTCCCCACTCGTCACCTCACCATCAGCGGGAATCATGTCCCCAGCAATGACCTTGACGATATCCCCTTTCCGCAAGCTAGTCGAACTGATGTCAGAGATCGAACCATCAGCCATAACTTTCCGCGCTGTTGTATCCGATTTCGTCGCTCTCAAAGCATCTGCTTGAGCCTTCCCTCGCCCTTCGGCAAAGGCTTCGGCAAAGTTGGCAAACAAAACAGTGGCAAATAAAATCCCACAAATTAAACCATTAAATAACCGCAGATCGCCGCCTGGCACCGTACCAAAAATATTGGGATCGATCGTCATTACTGCTGTAATAATCGTCCCAATCCAGACGAGAAACATCACCGGATTTTTGATGGCGATGCGCGGATCGAGTTTGACAAAGGATTGTTTGATGGCGCGGGCGAACATCCCTTTGGATTTGGCTTTGGGCGTATGCTTGCGTTGCGATCGAGGTATTGATGTCATGGTAGTTATAGACGAATAATGAATTGCATACAATATCTTTGTAGGGGCGGGTTTATGCTAGAAATCTCCGCTGCGATGGCAACTGAAAAACGAACCCGCCCAACCCCACCAGAATTCATAGATCGCTGGTTATGATTGTTGGGTTATTTCTTTCAGAAAGGCTTCGCCAGCATTCTTCAACCCAACCTACAAATCTGATGATTTCTTGTTCAGCTCAATGGGCAATACGATCGACAAGTTAACTGTAGGTGAGGGCGGGTTTGTACGATAGTTATTTTTACAGTCGTAATTAATTGCATAAAGCGGCGTTTTTATTCTGGGGTTTCCCCAGAATAAAAAAACGACAAGACACCCGACCCTACAGATCTGTCTCTAATATGAAAATTTATCAGGATTTGGCGATCTGAAAAGCTTCGGCGATCGGACCTAATGCCAAAATCGGGAAAAAACTCAACGCGCCCAACACCAAAATTACCCCAGCCGTCACACTGGTAAACAGCACAGTATCGGTGCGGAGTGTGCCCGTAGTCATCGGAACTGGTTGCTTGCGGGACATCCCATCTGCCAATAGCAACAGGGCGAGGATCGGCACATATCGCCCGATCAGGATACTTACACTCGCACTGAGATTCCACCACAATCCGGTTGCGGCGGGGGCAGAATCAGCCAATCCTTCCAAGCCAGAGCCGTTATTTGCCGAGGCGGAAGCGTATTCGTATACCACCTGGGAGATGCCATGAAATCCGGCATTACTAATCCCTGATAGAGTCTCAGGAAAAGCCAAGGTAATCGCGCTCGGAATCAGGACAGCCACAGGATGCACCAATAACACCACACTAGCGAGGATAATCTCCGGCTTTTCAATTTTGCGTCCCAAAAAATCTGGCGTGCGCCCAACCATTAATCCGGTCAGAAACACGGCTAAAATCAGGTATACAAATAAGTATGCTGTCCCTGTTCCTTGCCCACCCCAAACAATTTGCAGAAATAAATTAAATAGGGTGACTAATCCACCTGCTGGCATGAAGGAATCGAGCATTCCATTTACCGCGCCGCACATCGTGCCAGTGGTGACAACTGCCCAGAGCGCGGTTTGCGCCCAACCAAAGCGGACTTCCTTGCCTTCTAAATTTGGTTGCGGTGAGCCAAGTTGAGCGTTAACTATTGGATTACCGCCATATTCACCGATTGCGGCAATTGCGATCGAGATGATAAAAATTACAAATACCATCCCAAAAATCAACCAAGATTGACGGGTATTACCAGCAAAAATACCATAGGTATGGATTAAAGCAGCAGGAATAATGATCATCGCGATCGTCGCAACAAGATTAGTAAATCCATTCGGATTCTCAAATGGATGGGCAGAATTTGCCCCGAAGAAACCGCCGCCATTTTCACCTAGCTGTTTGATACTTTCTAAGTGGGCTACTGGGCCGACTGAGATGATCTGAGTCGCGCCATCTAACGTAGTCGCAGTCACAGGTGGTGATAGAGTTTCGGGTACTCCCGTCACCAATAATAATAAGGCAATATAAATCGATAAAGGTAATAATATGCGGGTAATTCCGCGCACCAAATCTACATAAAAATTACCTAGAGATCTTCCAGTTAATCCCCTGATAAATGCAATTCCTACAGCTAATCCAGTTGCCGCCGATGTAAACATCAAAAAGCCTAAGCCGAATACCTGACTGGCATAACTAAAAGTAGTCTCGCCGGAATAATGCTGTTGATCTGTATTAGTTAAAAATGAAATCGTCGTATGTAGAGCGGTATCCCAAGTCGGCGCACCCAGTCCAGTTGAATTGAATGGCAATCCACCTTGATTCATTAATAGGATAAACACAAAGACTGCCATCACGATATTGCTAGCAAAAATTGCCCGTGCATATTGCCAGCCCGTCATCATTTCACGATTGTCAATTTGACCAAGCCTGTAGATCGATCGTTCCAGCGGTGCAAAAATCCGATCGAGCGGTGCAGATATCCCTGGATTTGCCTGAAATACCCGCGCCATATACCTACCCAAAATCGGCGTGAGGAGGACGATCGGTAGTAAGGTTAAAGCAATCTGAAAAAGTCCTTGCCACATAGGTAGATCTAAGTAATAACTTAACTATTAGCGGATAACTTACATTATCGATCGAACAACTAGCAATAGATGTCTAAACATCTGTTTGTCTTTTCACAAGTTTGTTTAGTCACAATCTAAACAAACCTAAACAGATATGGTCTGTTATACTTGTACCAGTAATTGTACGAGTGCTGTATGAAAGTCGTATCCTTCAGTGAAGCCAGAAATAGCCTCAAGACGGTTCTAGACCGAGTAGTAGAAGATGCCGACTATACAATCGTCACGAGACGTGATGCTGATGACGTAGTGGTGATGTCATTGGAATCGTTTAATAGTCTGATGGAAACAGTGCATTTGTTAAAGTCTCCAGCAAATGCTGCTCATCTGGAGCGATCGATCTCTCAGTTTAAGCAAGGAAAAGTCGTCGTGAGAGATGTACAAGGGTGAGTAGAAAATTGGCTTGGACAGATGAAGCTTGGGATAGTTATATTTATTGGCAGGGGCAAGATAAAAAGACACTCAAAAGAATTAATAAACTAATCGAGGCAGCTATGCGCGAACCATTTGAAGGCATCGGCAAACCTGAACCGCTACGCGAAAATTTAGCTGGTTTCTGGTCGCGGCGAATTGACGATCTAAATCGGTTAGTTTATGCTGTGGAAGATGAGTACTTGACGATTATTTCTTGTCGATATCACTATACAATCTAATCGATATTGTAAAATAATGAGCGATCGATCTTCTCCCTTACATCCTCACTCATTAGAGTTTAGCTCGATTGCTGGGCTGTTTATTGCTGTATTAATCTTGGAATTCTCTACTCCGGTAGATTATTTGTTTGGCTATCTTTATACCGTTCCAATTTCATTGGCTAGCTTTCGATTTGGGCGCACCGCAGCTATCTATGCAACGACGATTGCGGTGATATTAACACTAAGTAATCTCTGGATTCCAGGCAATCAAATAATCACTATGCCGATGGTAGTCGGTCGGGTGATCGCCGCTGTAACTCTGATCCTAGCAGGCTGGTTGAGTGAAAACAACTATAGCTATCGGGCGGCGATCGTCAAACAACAAGCTCATCTAGATATTCAACAACAACTAGTTAGACTACGCGAAGATTTTGCATCAACTTTAACTCACGATCTCAAGACACCGCTGCTCGGAGGTATTTCCACGCTAGAAGCATTTCAACATGAAAACTTTGGAGCTGTCACGGCAAAACAACAGCAAGTTTTAGCAATGATGTTTCGCAGTCATCAGAATAGCTTACAGTTAGTTGAAACGCTCCTCGATGTTTATCGCAATGATACAGAAGGATTGAAATTATCCCTTGCTCCAGTTGATTTGACAGCGTTGGCTCAAGAAGTTGTCACTACCCTCAGTCCACTCGCCGCAGCCGATCGAATCTATCTTAGTCTTAACTATGGGGCATCAGATTTTCGCCAATCTTTATGGGTAAATGGTGACAGGTTTCAACTTCAGCGCGTCTTTACCAATCTGCTCAAAAATGCGATCG
This sequence comes from Chamaesiphon sp. OTE_78_metabat_374, assembly GCA_031385105.1. Classification (GTDB taxonomy): domain Bacteria; phylum Cyanobacteriota; class Cyanobacteriia; order Cyanobacteriales; family Chamaesiphonaceae; genus Chamaesiphon. The sequence goes on along the minus strand of JANNBD010000019.1, from coordinate 659 downwards.
ATCATTCTCACCGAGGTGAACGAGTCGAAATTGTTTTAGAATCTCATGCCCATCAACAAGTAGTGAAGATCCTCGATTCTGGCTCTGGTATCACCACCACCGAATTACCGTATCTATTCCAACGCTTTTATCAAGGGCACAGCGACAGGCAAGCCCAAGGTACAGGATTAGGACTCTACCTCTGCCGCCAGATTATCGAAGCTCATCAAGGTATAATTTGGGCAGAGAATCGCAATTTTGCTGGTGCGATGTTTGGATTTAAGTTATCCACTTATCCCTACAATTTATCAGGATTTACAGGATTTAGCGGAAAATCCGGTCTTGGGGTTTCCCCAAGTGGAGGAATTTTCCAAGACAAGGATTTACAGGATTAGGCTATCGGTGCTAACCTTCTACTCTCCACCCTCTACCCCCTACCCTCTCTCTTTGCCTAACTCACCCATCCGAATCTTGCTGGTAGAAGATGATGAACTCTTTCGGTTAGGGTTGCAGTTTCGGTTGCAACAGGAGCCAGGCATTGAGATTGTGGCGGAAGCAGCAGATGGGGAAACTGCGGTTGAGTTAACCAATCGACAGCCGCTCGATTTGGTTTTGTTAGATGTTGGTTTGCCGAGAATGAGCGGATTAGAAGCCTGCCGTCAAATCAAAGTGTCTCAGCC
>JANNBD010000006.1:0-4336 GCA_031385105.1 Chamaesiphon sp. OTE_78_metabat_374 | reverse complement strand
GCCTACGCGGACTGAGAAACTAGTCCGCGTAGGCGGACTTCGTATTGTTAGCCCCGATTTTAATCGGTGGCTAACAACTTAACCAAGAAGTATTGGGTCAGATCTTGGATCAATGCGCTGATGCTAGATCTGACCAAACGCGATCGAGCATCAAATACTATTCTGGTTCCAAACCGCAAAACTTTAATCTCGCTAATTTTAGATCGATTAATTACCGAGCCTTTACAAGGGCAAGCGTCAGCGCGAAAATAAAGAGTCAGGATCACAGAGGAAAATAGCAGCGTGAGCGAACAATTTGACTACGATTTGGTAATTATCGGTGCGGGTGTCGGCGGACATGGTGCGGCACTTCATGCGGTGAGCTGTGGCTTGAAGACAGCAATTATCGAAGCGGGAGATATGGGCGGTACTTGTGTCAATCGGGGCTGCATCCCTTCCAAGGCACTGTTGGCGGCTTCCGGTAGAGTGCGGGAACTGCGGAATGCTCACCATCTCAAGGCGATGGGGATTCAGGTAGATAATGTCAAATTCGATCGAGCTGGAGTTGCCGCCCATGCCAGTAATCTCGTCACTAAGCTACGGGGAGATCTGACTAATAGTTTGACTCGATTGAATGTCGAAGTGATTCATGGATATGGAAAGATTGCAGGTAGCCAAAAGGTAAGTGTAACCACGCCTGAAGGGGAGAAGATAATCACAGCCAAGGATGTGATGATTTCATCGGGTTCAATTCCCTTTGTACCGCCAGGAATTGAAGTTGATGGCAAAACTGTATTCACCAGCGATGATGCGATTAAATTAGAGACAATACCCCAGTGGATCGCCATTATCGGCAGTGGTTACATCGGCTTAGAATTCTCTGATGTTTACACAGCACTAGGTTCGGAAGTCACGATGATTGAATTTTTCGACCAACTGATGCCAGGATTTGATACTGACATCGCCAAACTCGCCAAACGGATTCTCATCGATCCGCGAGACATCGATGCTCGCCCCAGCCTCCTCGCCAAAAGAATCATCCCTGGTTCCCCAGTAGTGATCGAACTCGCCGATGCCAAAACCAAAGAAGTCGTCGAAATCCTAGAGGTCGATGCCTGCCTCGTAGCGACAGGTCGGATTCCCGATACCAAAAACCTCAATTTAGAAGCCGTAGGGGTCGCCCTTGACCGACGCGGCTTCATTCCGGTGAATGATAAGCTCGAAGTCCTGATCGACGAAAAACCCGTAGCGCATCTGTGGGCGATCGGCGATGCTACAGGTAAAATGATGTTGGCTCATGCTGCCTCTGCTCAGGGAATTACAGCGGTAGAAAATATCTGCGGTCGATCTCGTGAAATGGACTACCAGAGCATTCCTGCGGCTGCCTTTACCCATCCTGAAATTAGTTTTGTGGGGATGACTGAATCCCAAGCCAAAGAAGCTGGAACCGCTGGTGGCTTTGAGATTGCCGCCGTGCGGAGCTATTTCAAAGGTAACTCCAAAGCGATCGCTGAAGGTGAAGCAGATGGCATGGCAAAAGTGATTTACCGCAAAGATACTGGGGAAGTCATGGGTACCCACATTATCGGATTACATGCGGCAGATCTGATTCATGAAGCGTCCAATGCGATCGCGCAACGCAATTCGATACAGAATCTCGCCACCTATGTTCACGCTCATCCTACTTTGTCTGAGGTATTGGATGAAGCCTACAAACGCGCTGCTGGAGTTCACTAGATTCAATAAGAAACCCGACTTTTTCTAAAAAGTCGGGTTTCTGCCTCCACCACTTAATAAAGGCGCATTGAAGCTGTTATGAAAAAATTGGTTCTTTTTGATTTAGATGGAACATTGCTCGACAGAGACGAATCAGTGAAGCAATTCATCGCAGTACAATACGATCGACTTTACAATCATTTGAGCCATATTTCCCAAACAGATTATTCCACTAGATTTATTGAATTAGATTGTCATGGACATGTTTGGAAAGACAAAGTTTATCAGGAGCTAGTTACCGAATTTAAAATTACTAGCATTACTTGGCAAGCATTGTTAAATGATTATGAGACACAGTTTCAGTTTCATTGCGTGCCATTTGTCGGATTGATTGAAATGCTAGATACATTGAAGCAGCAAGGCTATCAATTAGGTCTCATCACAAATGGGCGAGGTGAATTTCAAGCCAAAGCGATATCAGGATTAGGAATTCAGGACTATTTTGATGCAATTCTGATCTCTGAAATCGAGCAAGTTAGAAAGCCAGAAGCAGAAATATTCGATCGAGCAATAACTCGATTGGGTGGAACAGCAACCGATAGTGTATTTGTTGGAGATCATCCTGAAGCTGATATTTTGGGAGCTAAGAATGCCAATTTACGAACAATTTGGAAACGTAATCCGTTCTGGCAGGAAGCCGTCGGAGCTGATGCAAGGATCGATGAATTGATGGAAATTCCCGCTATTCTGGAAAAATTCACCGTCTGAACTATGATTATAATGATAGACTTTGATTGAGCTACTATCTGAAAATCATAGTTTATCTATTAATCAGATAAATCATAGTTCAGACTGTACATTTCTTGACTGAAATTACCTAATTTACAGTTGATTCCTCGATTTGATTTGAATATATCGATCGACTAATCTGTCACTAATTTGCGTAGCCGGAGCATCTAGTACCAATACCCCTTTGCGTTTGAGATTGGCGAAGGCGAGTTCGCGCTGACGCAGTAAATCTAGAGCGACGGCTTGAGTATAGGCACCTGGAATATCTGCGGCTAATTCATGAGCGCGGACATCGACTTGCGGATCGCGGAGGGTGACGCAGAAGGGCAGATAGCGGGGGGTGAGTCTACCGAGAGCCGTGAGCAACTCCGCAGAAGCGATGTCGTCGATGATATCGGTGATAATCACCACTAGGGCGCGGCGACTTTGTTGTTTGAGAATGGTGGTGACGGCTCCGAGGTAGTCGGGTTCGAGCAGTTCGGGCTGAATCCGGCTTACCCTGTCGAGAATTCTAGAGAAGTGGCTTTGTCCCTGTTGGGGTGGAATCCAGGTAGTCAGATATCGATCGAATACACCGACACCGACTCGATCTCCCCGTTGAATGGCTGTGAGCGCGAGGGAGAGGGTAGCATTTAAGCCAAAATCGAAGCGTTGGTAGCCTTGAATATTGGCAGTCATCAGCCGACCGCGATCGAGTAATATAATTACGGTTTGCTCTTGTTCTGGCTCTAGCAGCCGAATCAGGGGGCGATTGCGCCGAGCGGTGGCTTTCCAATCGATCGATCTGGGATCGTCGCCGATGTTATATTCACGGAGTTCGCTAAATTCGGTACCGATGCCGCGCTTGCGGGCTTGGCGCATGGCTCCGCTGGATTGAAGCGCGAGTTTAATCGAGAGAGCTTTTAAACCGATTAGATCTGGATAGACGGGGACAGTTTGGGCGGAGTCTACTCGCCACTGTTGCCAAGCCAAGCCCCAGGCACCCAATTGTCTAACTTGAATTCCTTGCCATTCGTACTCGCCACGGTGGTAAGGATGGACTGTATAAGTGCTCGTTTGACTTTTACCTAATTCTAATCGTCCAGCAATTAATTCGGGTGTTCCAGGTAAATCTTGGGGCGCACCGTCACGAATTTGGTACTGGAATTGGCGAGATTTGCCGCTGGTTTGCCCAGCGTGAATCGTAATCGTAACTGGATTATCCCGCCCGATCGAGAGTTTTCCCAATGGTTCGCGACTTACCTGGATGCGATCTGCTTGATTCCGCCCTGCGTCGATACCTGCGAGGACGAGGATAAGTAAATACCAGATAAATGTGAGTATGATTGCGATCGAGATTCCCTGATGTGCAGGAATTAAGATCGCAATTATTATATTTACAAATCCTCCGCTAGCTAGCAACCACAATGTTTTTGCACTAGGAATAAAGCTGAGGATTTGTTTCATATATTAAAAGTTAGAAAAACTTGAGCAACATCGAACTCAAACCTGTGAGCAAGTCCACCATATTACCGTTTCCAACATTAGCATTGATATTGGTTGGTTGGTTAGCCAGCTTGATTTTTGCCTGCAATGCTTGGGCTACTTGAGTTCCTTCCCGATCGGCTTGAGAAAAGAATAATCTTTCCGCTAACATAGCATCTTTGACCGCGCCTCGATCGTCTTGAGCGCGAAATTTCGCCATTGCTCTAGCCAGATATGCCCCAGGGAATTTTGGTTTGAGGGCAAGTGCTCGATCGTAATTTTCGATCGCACTGGCGAAGTCATTTTTTAGCCATTCAGCATAACCCCATTTATAGAAATCTTCAGCAGTACCAACGGCGGGAGGAATTCCCACAGCACCTTGGAGATA
>JANNBD010000549.1:0-2030 GCA_031385105.1 Chamaesiphon sp. OTE_78_metabat_374 | reverse complement strand
CACCGATTCGAGGATCGACATCGCCTTATCCTTCAACTCCCGCTGCTGCGCCTGCACCAGCTTCGGCTGCAACAATACCTCCCAAATCTTCTCCCCCGCTCGATCTCTGGCACCCAACAGCATATTTTCCAATACCGACATCCGCGACAGAGCTTTAGCGACTTGAAACGTCCGTACCATTCCCAATCTGGCAATCTGGTGTGACTGTAAGTGATGGATCCGCTCGCCATTCAGTTCAATTTGCCCAGCATCAGCCCGAATAAAATTGGATAATAAGTTAAAAAACGTCGTTTTTCCAGCCCCATTCGGGCCGATTAAACCCGTAATACTCCCTGCTGCTACTTCGATTCCCGCCTGCTGGACAGCCTTCACGCCGCCAAAAGTTTTGCACAATCCCTGCGCTGAAAGTAATGGTTGAGTAGACATCGGTATATATTGATTTGACATGGGAGAGTTGGGAGTTAGGAGTTGAGTATCTCGTAGGTTGGGTTGAAGAATGTTGGCGAAGCCTTTCCGAAGGAAACAACCCAACATTTCTAGGCTGCTAGTGGGATAGTTGGGTTATCTCCTGACGGAGATGCTACGCCAGTGCTCCGCGCAACCCAACCTACAAATCTATCAATTACCAATTAATTACCTGCCTAAGGTTAATTCTTCTTTTTTACCTAAAATACCCTGAGGACGCAATACCATTAGCAACATCAAAATCAGACCAATAATCATGATCCGAAAGGCTCCTTGCTGAGTATCGTCCAGATGTAGAGCATTAAATATCGCTTTGAAGAAATCAGTCCGCGTCAACTCATAGTAACCCCAGAAAATCGCCGCGCCAATTACCGTCCCCAGATTACTGCCAGCTCCACCAATCATGATAATAATCCACGCATTGAATGTAACCAGCGGTTCAAAATTGTCAGGAAACATACTAAATTGCCAAGCATAAAACGCTCCAGAGATACCCGCGATCGATCCACCCAGCATAAATGCCTGTAACTTGTACCAAAACACATTCTTGCCCAACGCTCTAGGCACTTCTTCATCCTCTCGAATTGCTTTTAGTACCCGTCCCCACGGTGAATTCACCAATTTTTCTAAGCCAACATAAACTACTAGCAAAGTAGTCAAAGTTAGTAGCATTAAACCTGCACGCGGATCGTAAGTGTACAACGATAAAGCTCCACAAACATATACGACTAAAACAAAAATACCCGCGATCGATCCAGTCACTACCCGCGACATTTTCGCTCTCATCCACAGCCACAACCGCCATAGTGCCAAACCACAAATCACCGTCAACCACACAATCATCAATATCTTGACTGAGTACTCCGGCTGGGAATTGATCGGGCAAGTAATCGATAACAAATTGAGCGAATACTCCTCTCGACAAGTAAATGGAATCGGATAACCCTGCACCCCAAAAGTGCCCTTAGTCAGCCAAGCCTCATTTTTTGCCACCAACCGGACTAATTCCGACACCCCAATCGTCACAATCCCCAGATAATCTTCCCGCAACCGCAGAGTTGAGAACCCAATTAATAACCCCAATAGTGCTGACAAACCAGCCCCAATCAGCACCGCGATCGGCATTGGCACGCCTTGCATTGACAGCAACACAGTACTGTACGCACCGATCGCCATAAACGCTACATGCCCAAAATTAATCAGCCCCGTCACTCCCCACTGGAGATTCAACCCCAAACTAAACAGCGCGTAAGTAGCAGCAGAAATCGTCAAGAAGACAAAATAGATGACCATCAGGCAGAAATTATCAATTAGCGATCGGGTGTGGATAGTTTTAAGAATACTATTTTGGCGATCGTTTTAGTTGTTCAGACCAATTTTGGTTTGGTAAAATTTAGATATCTCTCCAGCATTTACCAACCATATGTCTGAACCCGATCGATTACCCCCAGATTTAGAGCAGATCGATCGAGATTTGCGTGGACGCGCGATCGATCTCCAACGAGCAGCACTCGACAGGTTAGCCCAAGTTCCAGCCGACATTGCCGTGCCGCTACTGGCTCGTC
>JANNBD010000505.1:0-5316 GCA_031385105.1 Chamaesiphon sp. OTE_78_metabat_374 | reverse complement strand
TTCAGTCATGCTCGATCTTTGATGATTTCCGGCGGCTTTTGGGTTCTTGGTTTTATCTGTATCACCATTACTGGAACGAGCGATAATTACCAGCTTTTATGGGCAAGTTTGGGGTTAGGATTATTTGCGATCGCGATCGTTGCTTATACCCCCACTGCGTCAGCCCTGATCGCCGATCTCGCGCCTCCTTCCTTGCGCGGTGTCTACACCTCAATCAATTCCCTCTGCTGGGCTGCTGGCTACGCAATCGGACCACCATTAGGCGGCTGGGCACTCGATCGATCTCCAGCCTTTGCCCATAACTATTGGCTCGGTTTAGCAGCAACAGTACCCATAGTTTGGGCAATCTTATGGTGGTTGGAAAGATTGATAGAACAATTAACAGTGAGAGAAGATTGAAATCCTTGATTTTGGTTAAATTAGTGAATAGATCGTGTCCACTGATAGGAAAATTATCAGATTGGGCATCATAGAAGAGTATGTGACATTATCCAGCTCTTTGATATGACGATCAATCGATCCAGTCCAGATATTCTCATCTTCGATCCTCCTACTCAATCGATTCAGCAGTTTCGAGCGGTACAGCGACTGGCAATAGTTTTAATTGCGATCTATTTTGTAGTTGCTTTTGGATCACTGATCGTGTTGGCAATTTTATTATTTTATATAATGCTTCGGTATCAAATAAGTGGAGTGAATCAAGTAAATACAGTAATGATAGCTGGTTTCGGTGGAATTTTCACATCAGTATTTAATTCATTAATTGTTCATGCCCTATTTAGAATAAGCAAGCCAGTACTCGTTCAATCCTGTATTTTTGATCGCCATGCTGGAGAGCTATCAATTCAGCAATATAATTTGTTCGATCGACATCAGAAGACAATTAGAATACCGCTAAATAGCATTGTCGATATTCAAGTTAGAAATCATCCTATACCAATGGCAGATGATTTGTACGCGATCTCATTGATGACGAACCAATCTAGCAAACCCGTCTATCTATTTCAAAAGGTTTCGTCTAGGGAAATATCAACAGCTACAATGCGATTGCTACTTGAGGAAGTGATAACAATTCGCAAATTTTTGAATCTACCAAGTGAACCATCATACATGATAGTTAAACAGCCAAACTGGTATAAGATACTATTTGCAGCTCCGATTTCTGACGAGCTGATTCGCTCGATCGACCAAAATAATAATGAGTTAATCTATAACTTACAATCCAGACAGTATCAATCAAAAGTAAGTTGGAAGTTTGATGCACTCGCACAAAGGATCGAAATTGAATCGCGGACTTTAATTGGCACCCGTTTTAAATATATAACTAGATCGGAGATTAATGCTATTGCGATTAAAACAGAATTTCTACCAGCAGAAATCCCACTTCATAAATTAGCTAGATTTGCACATAAAAGACAATATCAGAAGCAATATAGCGCGATATTGATGCCAAGCAATTTAGCTAAACTCAAGCTGCACCAAGGCTACTGGCGGATATTTACTAGTACCGATCTAGAGATGGTGCGCGATCTTGTCGATCGAGTCCAAGCCCATCTCGATCTACCTTTAGATGAATTACGATCGATTGATTCGATCGCATTAGAGCCAACAGGAGCAATAAAATGAACTTAAGATCGGGACTAATTATATTAAGTATTATCCTCGGAGCGTCAATCACTGACGTGGAATCTGCACGATCTGAAAGTAGCAAAAATATTCTAGATCGGGGCATCCTCAAATCTGAACTTGGTTCGGAAGCAGAAGCTATCAAATTATTTGACACTGTTCTCAAGCAAAATCCAGATTTAGTTCAAGCTTATATCAGAAGGGGCAGATCGAACAGAAATCTCAAACAATATCAAGCAGCACTTCAAGACTATAATCGGGCACTTATGCTCAATCCCCGATCTATCTCAGCATATACTGGGCGGGGTTTCACTTATGAGCTATTAAAACAAAAGGTACTCAAAGATAAAGATCTCGATCGAGCATTGCAGATTGTGCCTACTGATAGTATCGAATATACCGATCTAGGAGTTATTTATTTAGATCGTAAAGATTATCAGAAAAGTATCAAATCTTCTACTAAAGCCATTGAACTCGATCCCAGCAATTCGAGAGCTTATAGCAATCGCGCTTATGTCTACAGAGAGATCGACAAGACGGAACTTGCAAATGCCGACTCAAATAGCCTAATTAAATTACAGCTAAAAAATCTACTAGTATCAAAAGATTTTGTTAATAAAAAAGAGCGTTATGATTACTTGTTACAAATTCCCTGGAGTTATGATCTAAAAGATGAGTATGAGAAGGCGATCGAAAGCGTAAATCAAGTAATTAAATTAGATCCAACAGATTTAGACAATTACTATGAGAGAGGCATCTATTATCAAAGACAGAGGAATTTTAAATTAGCGATAAATGATTATAAAAAATACCTCAAGTCGTATCCCAACCACAGGAACACACAAGAACTTATCGCGTGGAGCTACTTCAGCCTAGATAAATATCCAGAAGCAATCCTTCATGCCAGTAAAGCAATCGAGATCGATCCTAAGTCATTTAAAGGAATGGTGATAAGAGGGAGATCTTTCCATTTGACAGGCAATTACTCAGCAGCTTTAGCTGATTTTAATACAATAATTAAAATCGATCCAAAAGATGTATATGCTTACAGGTGGAGAGGTCACAGCAACTCATGTCTAAATAACTATCAACAGGCAATTCTGGATTACGATCGAGCAATTGAGCTGGACAAAAAAGCTGGTGACAGCTACTTATATAGCAGTCGAGCCTTTGCTAAAAAACAGCTAGGACAAAAATCAGCCGCCCTCTCCGATTATCAACAGGCACTGAAAATCGCCAAAATCGAGGGGAAAATAGACAAGATCGAAGAGGTTCGGATTTCGATTGATGATATTGAGCAAGAGCCACAACGAATCTTAATCGCAACCTTACTCACGATACTATTAACAGGAGCTGGCTATGGTGGTTTAATCGCGATCGAGCGTCGTAATGAGGCTAAATATTTAGAACAGTTCCACGATTTGTCCGATCGTTAGTTTCGATCTATTGATTGTTTCCTGTTAAAATCGCCGCAGCCACCGCTCGAAACTTGTAAGGATCGCCTTCGGGATGGGGCTGCTCTTGGCGTTTTCGGGCATAGAGTTTGGCGAGGGTGGTTTGCCAATCGACTGAAATCTGCGGTTCTAGGGCAGGTTGTGTGCTCAAGATCTCTGTAATGTAAGCTTGGATCTCGCTTTGTGCCAGCCAAATTCTCGCAATTACAGCTAAATTATCATCAATATCTACTAATCGATCGAAATGTCCCAATATTTGCCGAGTCAGATCGGGGCTGGCGATAGTACTAGCGATCGCCAGCTCCTGCAATCCAGTAATTGCGGCATATCTGACTACCCACTCATGATCTTGAGAGACTGTGAGCAATACTTCAATCACTTTTGCTTGAGCGGACTCAATTAGTTCTACCGCCAGTTCATCCCAGTGAATCGTGCCCAATCCTCGCGCCGCCGCCCGCCTGACACTCAGGGCAAAATCATTTTTGGCAGCATCCAGTAATAAATCCAGTGCTTGAGGATCGCCAATCCCAGCTAACGCTCTCAATGCCCATGCTCTCGCGCCATAATTGTAGCCATCCATCAACTCTAGCAGGGGTTTGACAGCAGGCTTGCCAATCGCAATCAGACCCTCTACGGCTGCGACTGCCGCGCCAGGATTGTTGTAGCCCAAAACAGTAATTAGATTCGGTACGGCAGCTTCTAGCTGTGCCTCCGCCAACTTCTCAACAGCTTTGACCATCTGAGTAGATGAAGCCGCCTCAGCAATAGCCAAAAGCAAGGTTTTGAGTAAGTCAGGATCGCTCATTTAGATTTTGGGTTTTGCAAATGAATCTAGCTTCATTTTACAAGTACTCATCGCCAAAAAAGTACCCCCAAGTTATTTACCATTGCCAACGAAATCGCAAGCATCAGGAAATAACTTCAGGGGATAACTATGAATTAATGTATGAACTAGCTTCTAGCTCAAAGCGTTAATTGCATAGTCGATGTAGGAGTTTGCCTCTACAGCAGCATCGCCAGCCAAACCGTGGTTTGACTTGATGTACTTGAGAGCTTCAATGTACCAGCTAGGAGCCAAGTCAAAAGTTTTGTTGATTTCAGCCAAACCACCCAAGAGGTAATCATCCATTGGGCCAGTACCGCCAACTACACAGCAGTAAGTAACCATGCGGAGGTAGTAACCGATATCACGCACGCACTTTGCTTTACCAACAGCAGTAGCAGCAAAGTTAGGGCCTGCCATTGTCGTGGTGTATGGGAATTTTTGGTAAACAGCATTAGCTGCTCCATTTGCCAATGATTCAGCATTAGCAGTCAAACCTTTAGCAGCGTTCAAGCTAGCAGTAGCTTGACGGAAACGACCGAAAGCAACTTGAAATTCGGTGCTGCTCAAAAAGCGACCTTGGGAATCTGCGGTAGCGACTGCTTCGGTTAATGGAGTTTTCACGATCTTTTTATCCTTTACTAATTGTTTACAAATTTTGAATTAGTGGATGGTGGATGGTGGATAGTTAGGTTACTAGTTAGCAGCGTGGGACAATCCCCTCTCAAACCCTAGTTTGTGGGCAGTGCCCACCCTACGTCTACTGCTTCTAATCCATTCACGATCGATCCACTATCCACTATCCACGATTCACTAATTACGCTACTGATGCTGCTGCACGATCGAAATAACCAGCAACTTCAGAAGTCAACGCGCTACAATCACCGTTGGTGATGTTGGCTTTGTCAGACATGATGGCAATTGCTGCGTCTTTCATTTTGGAGACACCAGCGGCTACTGATGAGCCTGGAGTGCCCAGTGCGAGGTAAGTTTCACGCAGACCATTCAAACAACGATCATCGAGTACGGATGCGTCGCCAGCGAAGATTGCGTAGGTTACATAGCGGAGGATGATTTCCATGTCGCGCAAGCAAGCTGCCATCCGGCGGCTAGTGTATGCGTTTCCACCTGGAGCGATCAGGTTTGGTTGGTCAGCAAATAAGCTTCTTGCTGCGTTTGCAACGATGGTAGAAGAGTTGCTAGTGATCCGGTTAACGGTATCCATGCGTTTGTTGCCGTCAGCTACCATTGCAGCTAAAGCGTCTAATTGTCCAGCACTCAGGTATTGACCTTGAGCATCTGCTTGAGCAACAACTTTAGAGAATCCGTCTAACATATATTTAATCCTTTTATCCGTTTAAAGTTTTAGTGTCAAATTTATGTACTGGGGTTGCACCCTGCGGGTAACACAGT
>JANNBD010000502.1:0-2731 GCA_031385105.1 Chamaesiphon sp. OTE_78_metabat_374 | reverse complement strand
GCGATCGATTTATGGCAGAATTCGGTCACTGGCTGACTGACGAACAGGGGGATGAGATCGATCATGAGTAACTAGATGGGTTAAAACCGCTGATTTAGAGGGCTGCGATCTCTACAAGAATTATTACAGCTCTGAACCGAGCATCTCGATCGACTTAAAATAGGCAGTAGCGGCAAATTGTCAATTGCCGCCATCAATGCCTTCCAACAGCATCCTCAGTTGGGCTTACACACAGATAGTCAGCTACTTATATTTAATCTCAATGGGAAAACCAACAGGCTTTATCGAATACCTGCGCGAAGTCGAAGGCGAAATTTCACCAGTAGAACGAATTCAGAACTGGGATGAATTTCATCTGCCTTTACCCGACCAAACTCTCCGCAATCAGGGAGCTAGGTGTATGGATTGCGGTACCCCATTTTGCCATACGGGGAGCATGGTTGCCGGGATGGCGAGTGGCTGCCCAATTGGCAACCTGATCCCTGAATGGAACGATCTCGTCTACAGAGGACTCTGGCGCGAAGCTCTGGATAGATTACATAAAACTAATAATTTCCCCGAATTCACAGGTAGAGTTTGCCCCGCGCCCTGTGAGGGATCTTGCGTCCTGGGCATCCACAAGTCTCCTGTGACGATCAAAAGCATCGAACACTCGATCGTCGATAAAGGCTGGGAAGAGGGCTGGATCGTCCCTCAGCCCCCCGCAAAACGCACGGGCAAGAAAATTGCGATCGTCGGTTCTGGCCCTGCTGGACTCTGTGCAGCCGCCCAACTAAACCAGGCTGGACACTGGGTCACAGTCCTAGAACGTGCCGATAGACCAGGTGGACTGCTGATGTATGGCATCCCCAACATGAAGCTGGAAAAAGAACAAATCGTCCTCCGCCGGATTGAATTGCTCAAAGCTGAAGGAATCACCTTCACCTGCAATGTCGAAGTTGGCAAAGATCTCTCCACCGCCGATCTGTTAAAAGATTACGATGCCGTCGTCCTCTGTACTGGCGCGACTAAACCACGGGATTTATCGATCGAAGGTCGCGATCTCCAAGGGATTCACTTCGCAATGGATTTCCTCACCGCCAATACCCAAGCAGTATTGGATGGTCACGAGAATGATAAATTCATCTCCGCCGCAGGTAAAGATGTGATTATCATCGGTGGTGGTGACACGGGTACCGATTGTGTCGGCACCTCGATCCGCCACAGTTGCAATAGTGTCGAGCAACTGGAAATCATGCCCACACCACCACTCAAACGCGCTGCCGACAATCCTTGGCCCGAATGGCCGAAAGTCTACAAGATGGACTATGGACAAGAAGAAGCCGCCGCTAAATTTGGAGCCGATCCTCGTGCATATCTGACCACTGCGACTAAGTTTGAAGGTGACGCAGACGGCAATGTCACCGCCGTTCATACAGTTCAAGTTCAGTGGGAACGCAACGAACAGGGACAATTTGCGCTCAAACATGTGCCTGGAACTGAAAAGGTTAATCCGGCGCAGTTGGTACTGCTGGCAATGGGTTTCCTCGGCCCTGAACAACCGTTACTGACTGCGCTTGGCATTGAGTGCAATCAACGCAGCAATATTCAAGCCGAGCACGACCAATACACCACCAATATTCCTGGTGTCTTTGCCGCTGGCGATTGTCGTCGCGGTCAAAGTCTGGTAGTCTGGGCGGTCAATGAAGGGCGTGGTGTCGCCCGTGAGTGCGATCTTTATCTGATGGGAAGTACCGATCTGCCATAGATACTGTCTGAACTATGATTGAAATGATTTAATGATGGACTATGAGCATCGATCATGACAAATCACAGTCTATCTATTAATCAGAAAAATCATAGTTCAGAAACTTAATCAACACATTGAGGTAAATTATGACTCAAATCTCACTGCAAACTGTCTATGATAATCTCGAGCAGATCGATCGAGTGGATCCAACTACCAGTGCTATATATCGTCAATCAGCACAGGAAGTATTAGCCGATCCTGAAATTAGTTTGGAATGGCGCAAAGCAATATCCGACAGGCTGAACAAAGTCAACCACGAACTAACTGTTCACGCTCATGTTGATAATGATAGCTACTAATTAGTGGATGGTGGATGGTGAATAGATCTGTAGGTTGGGTTGAACAATGTTGGCGGAAGCCCGCTCCTTCAGGAGAAAACCCAACACACTTCACTAGGGTTTTGGGATGGGAATTTAGTCTGATTGTCTCTGATTAATCAGTTGCTTAAAGCCTAAAGCTTAGAACCCAAATCCTGGTAAATAGCTTGATAAACTTGGGCCTTGAGAGATTTACCCAGGCGGTTTTTTTTCTGTGCGAGTTGCAAGCATTCGGCAGTTGGACAGAGATAAACCGATCGTCCTTGGCGCAAAGTGTCGCCAGAATCGATCTCAATTCGATTGGACGGGTGGCATCTGACCACCCGCCAAAATTCACTTCTGAGTGCAATCTTGCGACAACTCACACACCGCCGAAAATCTTTAGTCACGTTTTTCCGATCGTCCGAATATTCTAACGGCATTCCACTGTCTTTATTCTCACATCGATCGAGCATAAATCCAGGAATAACCTGGATTTATCTTAGCGACCTATTTAACGATCGTGGTAAACCGCATCAGACCATAGGATTCAGTGGGTGTACCAGACCCAGTTGAACCAGGAAGTGCGACCAGAGCTGGATTGGTTGCACCTGTGATATCAACTGCGATCGTCCCATCAGTGTTT
>JANNBD010000449.1:0-10272 GCA_031385105.1 Chamaesiphon sp. OTE_78_metabat_374 | reverse complement strand
ACGGCAACGAATTGCGATCGCCCGAACCGTGCTCCAAAATCCTCGTTTACTAATTTTGGATGAAGCAACTAGCGCGCTAGATTATGATTCGGAAAAACAGGTTTGTGCGAACATTGCTGAAGCTTTTGCAGGCAAAACAGTCTTTTTTATCACTCACAGACTGACGACTATTCGCAATGCTGACATAATTTTGATGATGGATCGCGGCTTAGTTGCCGAACTGGGTACTCACGCGGAACTAATGGCACTCAAAGGGCGATATTACTGCCTCTATCAACAACAAGAATCACAGGTGTAGCAATCTTAATGGATGTATTAACTCGACAAAAATTTATCCAACTCACACTCAGAAGGGTAAAACCTGGAAGTGGTAGCACTCACAAATTTTTAACAACTCGCACCTGGAATAAACAAGTGACAGATCTCCGACAACTAATTCAGGTGAACTATGTGATTGTCGGTGGGGTGGCTACGCGCCTATATATGCCAGAACGAATGACTGATGATCTAGACATCCTAATTCATCAAGATGAAGCAGTACAAGCCTATTTGAGCCTAACGGAACAGCAAGCGAGAAGAATCGGAGATCTGAGTATTGGAGGTACTTCGTGGGAGTTACCAGACAAGACAACACTTGATATCATCACTAGCGAACGAGAGTGGGTGACAACAGCACTACGTCACCCCAGAATTGGCAGTGATGGGCAACCAGTGATTAGTCTGCCTTATTTGGTACTGATGAAGCTGGAGGCGAGCAGAACTACAGACATCAGCGATATTAGTCGCATGTTGGGGCAAGCTAGCGATCTGGAATTGGATGAAGTTAGAAAAATAATTGAAAAATACGATCGTAATAGTATGGAGGATTTGGAAAGTTTAATTCAGTTGGGAAAGATTGAAATGTCATAGCTTGGTACATAGATGGAATCGCCAATCTAGAGATCTGGTTTAAACCAAATTTATCACCTAATTGACGATTGCCGATGGTATGCGAACCCACCGTCAACAAATCAGTGACAATGCCCACCTTCAGCCAATCATAGTTCATCATTTAATCATCTTTAAATCATAGTTCAAACTGCTTTTTGGGTTAACATAAGAACCACAGGCCGGAAACTAAGCCCACAAAGAGATAAAAGGCGAATCAAACTATGTTAAATCATCGTTTTCCTGGCTACCTGCCTTCAGCCGAAGATCTGCTCGATTCTGATGAAACTCCGGTGGATAATGAACTTCAAGAACTAATTCCAGCTTTGCTCAAATCGATTTTGCTAATGATTTGGGAGCAGCGGATGGATTGGTTATTTGCGATCGATATGGGGATCTATACGAATCCAGATCAGCCGCCGATTGTCCCCGATGCTTTCTTGAGTCTGGGGGTAGAACGGTGTTATGACGAGGAATTGCGACCTAGCTATGTGTTGTGGGATGAACAGATCGTTCCGAGTTTAGCAATTGAGATCGTTTCGCCAACCTATCGGAATGAGTACACAACCAAATTAGATCGGTACGCGGCGATGGGCGTACTGTATTACATTATTTATTCCTCTAGGCGGCGACGGAAGCCGAAATTAGAGGTACATAAATTGATCGATGGGGCTTATCAGTTGCAGATGGGCAGTCCGGTGTGGATGCCAGAAATTGGGCTGGGCATCGGCTATGAGCGAGAAAACTATGCTGGAGTGACGCGAGAATGGTTGTATTGGTACGATGACGCGGGCAAGCGTTATCCGACTCCGAATGAGCGGATTGAGCAGGAATCTCTGCGCGCTGTGAGATCGGAGCAACGGGTGGAGGAATTAACGCGACGGCTGAGGGAGTTGGGGGTGAATCCTGATTCTCTGTAGCTCTGAGTTGACCTCTGGCTTTTTACTCCTTTCCCGTCAGAAGACTATGGATTGGCTGCAATCAATTGCAATGACTTGGTTTGAGAGGACAAAGTTCACATCAGAAATTTAGTGAATTAGAAAATAGGATAGGGACAATTCAATGAATGATGCCTATCCTATTTATTCAATACATCTCAAAGACAAAAAGCTAAGGAATAGGAGCTGCAATGCTCCAATCGCTGGAAACAACTGGATAAGGATTGGTAGAGTTATTAGCAAGCAAAGTAGACCCATTCATTTCCCAGATGTTAGTACTGCCGTTAGTATTGCGCCAGAGAATATCAGATTTACCATCACCATTGAAGTCTCCTGTTCCAGAAATCTTCCAGCTATTATCGACAATTGGAGCTTGAGGAACAGGACCAGTAGCGAGGACGTTCGCACCATTCATCAGCCAGATATTGACACTGCCGTCATCGTTACGCCAAAGAATATCGGCTTTACTATCCCCGTTGAAATCACCAGTGCCAGCAATCTTCCAGCTATTATCCACAGTTGGGTAGGGATTGAGAAAGTTCTGGGATAGGATATTTAGTCCATCCATCTGCCATAGTGCGACGCTGCCATCATTTTTACGCCAGAGGATATCTGATTTCCCATCACCACCAAAGTCTCCTGTCCCAGCGATCTTCCAATCAGTAGAGACATTTGCAACTACCGCCGAAGCAAGCTGAGTAGCACCATCCATCTGCCAGATTGCCATCCGACCATCATCATTGCGCCAGAGGATATCGGATTTCTTGTCTCCATTGAAATCACCAGTACTGGATATCTTCCAATCAGTGCCGACTGTAGCTAAGACACTACCACTAGTTTGAGTAGCACCGTTCATTGTCCAGAGAGCGACCTGACCATTCTCATTACGCCACAAGATATCGGATTTCTTGTCTCCATTGAAGTCACCAGTACTGGATATCTTCCAATCGGTGGAGACTGTGGCGAAGGTTGAGCCAGTGGTGACAGTTGAGCCACTCATTTGCCACAGGGCTACCCGACCATCATTGTTGCGCCACAAGATATCTGATTTCTTATCACCGTTGAAATCGTTATTTACGCTACTGGTGAGGACATTCTCACCTGCTGTGAATTGTGTGTCCGTGGCAAAATCTTGTTTTACATTCTCGGAGCCAACGATCACAGTTCTGGCAATGCTAGTATCAGCGATACCATCATTGTTAAAGTCACCACCAAAGGTGACACTGTAGGTTCCAGGGGCAAGGCGCAGACTATAGCCACCTGAAGAAAGACTATTCGTAGTAAAGGTTTGCCCATTACTAACGGCATTAACTATGATATTTCCTAAGCCTTCTCCCACTGTATAAAAATCGTCATTGGTGACTTTATCTGTATATGTAACCCCTGTCAGAAAAGCATTGGTGCCAAAATCTTTACCAAAGTTTTGAGTGGTTATGACAGAATTGTAAGGAGTCCCGTTGCTGGTAAAAACGCCAGCGATTGCACTAATCCCAACTTCACGGAAGTTCGCAGACATCATATTGGTGCGATGACCCCGACCGGGAATGCCCGTGTCAACAAATAGATCTTGGTGTTGTAGCCCAACTTCAGTTGTTAAATTAGGAATTCCAGTTGTGCCCCGCCACGCAAGATTTTCACCAACTGTGCTCCAGGTATATCCTGCACTTGTGGCTCTATTCCAAACTTGGCTGCCGTTTGCGCCTGCATGAGCAAATGTATTGTTCGCTAGCATCCACAGGCTGTGGCTCTGAGCAGCTTGAAAGAGTTTTAAATTAAAAGCGAGGGGCTGCTTTGCAGTAGTTGAAATAGTACCAAGGGGGAGTCCTTCGTTGAGATTGCCTGCCAATAATAGATCTGCTTCTGCTTGAGGATTGAGCCGAGCACGGTTCAGTAGCTCCAGCATATATTGATCTTGGGCGGTTGGTTCGATCGTCATAATTTTAAGTTAGGTATTAAAAAGGTTTAAGCTCGGATTTCAGCATGTTTCACCCTTCATGAATAATGCAAGCTATATCCACCATCAATTTAGAGGCTTGAGGATATGACATGGAGTATTTTTAGGTGTTGATTATTACAAAATAGATGCTATTGTCTTGGTAGATCGGTTCTTAAATTGATGAAAAGCCCTCTCAGGTCAGACTATTGCCTGAGGCTAGAGAATTTGATGTGTTTGTAAATTGTGCAAGTCCTGATACTAATAATCTACCCAAATACTACTCGAAACTAACTTATAGATCGAGCAAAGTTCAAAACTTCGATAGTTGCGACTAACTGCCCGTACCGTAGACAAACAAAAATCAACCCTCACCAAAAAAGTGAAGGCTGAAAAAGTTAATCTAGAATTTTAACGAAAAGCTAGTTGCTAAGTAATCGGCGCAGCAATCTTCCAAGTATTGTCAGTTACTGGATAAGGATTGGTAGGATTATTAGCCAGCACATTCAGACCATTCATCTCCCAGACATTAGTACTGCCATTATCATTACGCCAGAGGATATCTGATTTGCTATCACCATTGAAATCTCCCGTACCAGCAATTTTCCAGCTATTAGGCACCACTGGAGCTTGAGGAATAGGACCAGCAGAGACGACAGTAGCACCATCCATTAACCAGATATTAGTACTGCCATTATCATTACGCCAAAGGATATCAGATTTACTATCACCATTGAAATCACCAGTACCAGCAATCTTCCAGCTATTATCTACAGTTGAATAAGGACTGAGATAATTCTGTGCCAGGATCGCCTGTCCATCCATCTGCCATAGCGCGACACTGCCATTATCATTACGCCAAAGGATGTAAGACTTTCCATCACCACCGAAGTCTCCTGTCCCTGCAATCTTCCAATCAGTGGGGACATTTGCAACGATAGCTGAAGAGAGCTGAGTACCACCATCCATTGTCCACAGTGCGACTAAACCATTATCATTGCGCCAAAGGATGTCAGATTTTTTGTCACCATTGAAGTCACCAGTACTGGATATTTTCCAATCGGCGGAGATTGTCCCTAAGACGGTACTACTAGTGTTAATAGCACCGTCCATTGTCCAGAGTGTGACCTGACCATTATCATTACGCCAGAGGATGTCAGATTTTTTGTCACCATTGAAGTCACCAGTACTAGATATTTTCCAATCGGCGGAGATTGTGGTGAAGATCGAGCCAGTGGTGACGGTAGAGCCATTCATTTGCCACAGAGCAACCCGACCATCATTATTGCGCCAGAGGATGTCTGATTTCTTGTCACCGTTGAAATCATTTTTGACTGTTTTATATTGACTGAGGATAGTGCTACCCGAAAGGTTGGCGAGATTTTCGATAAAGCCGCTACCCGCCGCATCTGATGCGCTAAAGAAGTTGCGAATCGTCAAGTCATTGGCATTGAACAGCGCATCTGCATTGAGGTCAATTAATAGGTTGGTACCAGACTTACTCCAACCAGTAGTGGTATTGACTACTGCTGATAGTTGCAATGTATCAACGCCGCCAGCATCTTCGATCACAGTGCCACCAGCTAGGTTGTTTTGCACGACGTAGGTGTCATTCCCCAGACCGCCATAGAGAGCATCTTTACCCCCGCCACCGTTGAGGGTGTCGTTACCATTTTCACCGAAGAGTCGATCGTCTCCGCTACTACCGAGCAATGCATCGTTACCCAATCCACCAAACAGATCGTCATTGTATCCGGTACCAGTTTGATTATTGCTAAACGTGGTGGTTGCAAAAGTAAAGTCTGATGCTGTTAGAGCATTACGATTGATACCATTCAGTTGAAGACTATAGGCATAATTAGCGTTGTAGCCGTTTTTGTAGGTAGTAATAACTGCACTGTTAGATGCGTTATTGCTAGTCAACGCCAAGATGGTGTTGAAGTCACTAATACCCAATACACTAGCGTCGATTTTGTCCTGACCCTGAACAAAATCAGTGACTACATCTAGGTCGTTAGCAGTATAAGAGCCGTTGAAATTTTCGAGAGCAAACGTATCGTTACCATCACCACCAGTCAGGGTATCAGACCCGATACCTCCAACCAGTCGATCGATTCCAGCCTCGCCAAACAATTTGTCATCTCCAGCACTACCGAGCAGTGTCTCGTTACCTAATCCACCAATTAGGTCATCATTATAGACAGTGCCAGTTTGATTATTGCTAAACGTGGTGGTTGAAAAAATAAAATCTGACGCTGTTAGTAAATTTTTATTGATCCCATTCAGTTTAAGGCTGTAGCCATAATTATCGCTATAGCTGTTGCGGTGGGTAGTAATAACTGCATTGTTGACTACATCGTTGCTAGTCAAAGCCAAGATGGTATTGAAATTACTAATACCCAAACCACTAACGTCGATTTTGTCTTGACCCTGAACGAAATCAGTGACTACATCTAGGTCGTTAGTAGTGTAGCCGCCACTGAAATTTTCCAAAACAAAGGTATCATTACCAGTACCGCCAGTAAAGGTATCAGATCCGCTGTTACCAACAAGTCGATCGATCCCAGCTTCTCCAAATAGTCGATCGTTACCAGCACCACCTTGAAGTGTATTGTTGCCCAATCCACCAAACAGGTCATTATTGTATGCGCCACCGTTGTAGATGCTACTGCTAATAGTGTTATTTAACGAGGTAGTCGCAAAGGTAAAATCCGCTGCTGTTAGAGCGTTACGATTGATACCCTTTAGGTTAATGCTGTAACCATAATTATCGCTGTAGCTGTTGCGCTGGGTAGTAATAACTGCATAGTTAAATGTATCGTTGCTAGTTAAAGCCAAGATGGTGTCGAAATTACTAATACCCAAACCACTAACGTCGATTTTGTCTTGACCCTGAACGAAATCAGTGACTACATCTAGGTCGTCAGCAGTATAAGAGCCATTGAAACTTTCAAAGACAAAGGTATCGTTGCCAGTACCGCCAGTGAGAGTATCAGACCCAGTACCTCCAACTAATCGATCGATCCCAGCTTCACCAAACAGTCGGTCATCTCCGCCATCACCTTGAAGTAGATTGTTACCAAATCCACCAAACAGGTCATCATTATACACGCCACCACTAATAGTGCTATTTAGCGCGGTAGTTGCAAAAGTAAAATCTGATGCTGTTAAAGCATTTCGATTAATACCATTCAGTTTGAGGCTGTACCCATAATTATTGCTGTAGTTATTTTTATAGGTAGTAATAATCGCGTTGTTAAATGAATCATTACTAGCTAGCGATGAGACGGTGCTAAATTCACTAATGCCTAAACCACTAACGTCGATTTTGTCTTGACCCTGAACGAAGTCAGTAACTACATCTAGGTCGTTGTCAGTATAAGAGCCATTGAAACTTTCTAGGATGAAGGTATCGTTGCCAGCACCGCCAGTAAGAGTATCATCACCAGATCCACCAGATAGGGTATCATTACCATTCAATCCAGTCAGACTATCATTTCCTTCCAGACCGCTGATTACGTCACCGGAATTGGTAACACCAGTGAGGGTGTCATTATTTGAGGTTCCAACGACACTATTTTGTTCTACCCATACCTGCTGACCATTAATAGTAACCAAAGCGCGATCGTCTTCGGCTTGCAAATTGATGATGTCGTTAGCTGATAATGGATTTCCCTGAACTAGCTCTGAGAATAATGCGCCTTCATCACCGATCGAATCCGCCGCATTTAATATCCCATCAACAGAGTGACCGATCTCTTCGATTAATACACCGACGATCTGCTCAGTGCTGGCAGTAGCCAGGAAAGTTGAGGATAGGTAAATGGTCTGATTTGCGGCTGCGTACGCGCCATTTGCAGTGCCTAGCTCGCCATTTTGAAGGACTTCGATCGCAGGTAATTTACCGAAATCTCCTTGCTGCCATCGTTGTCCGAGAGCTGTGAGTCCAGATCGATCGATCTGACGACCAAACGCTAACTCCATTTTGGTGGCAAAATCATCCTGCGCTGCAAATTCGGACAGCTTTTGTTGGGCTAGCTGTAAGTATTGGGGATTAATCATTGGTTGAAAATAATACGGGGTTTAAGCTATCGTGGGCTGAAGGGCATTTACAAGTGCAGTGACTGACTAATTACCTGCGACTAAAGTCGCGGCTAATGTTGCAAAGTCCGCCTACGCGGACAAAATTTCTCAGTCCGCGTAGCGACGCGCGTTCCTCGGGAAACCCGAGGGTTTAGCGCGTCAAGACAGGCGGACTTCGCATTACGAGCCACGATTACCCTACGGGAAGGCTCCGCCAACAATCGTAGGCAGTCTATAGATAGCAACTTAAAAGTAGTTAAGCGATCGAATTTCACTAGCAGCATCGTT
This sequence comes from Chamaesiphon sp. OTE_78_metabat_374, assembly GCA_031385105.1. Lineage (GTDB taxonomy): Bacteria > Cyanobacteriota > Cyanobacteriia > Cyanobacteriales > Chamaesiphonaceae > Chamaesiphon. The sequence goes on along the minus strand of JANNBD010000449.1, from coordinate 2,103 downwards.
TAGTTCAGCTTGTAAGTAAAATAACACAATTACTTGTAATATTGGAGTACTTAAGGTCTGGGGATAATGAGAAATGACAGATTTGTCGATCGAATTAATCGGGCAATCTCAGTAGTGAATCACTTGCTAAACGTATAAAATGTGATTTTTGATTGGTGTGATATTACTGTTGTAGATTGATGCTGTACTGATGGTATAGTTGCCTGGGTAGATGACTGGCTTGCTCGAATCTTTTACGAGATCGAACAATTCATACCATCGAATCTATTTGTTACCACCGTTACCTCAATTGCGGTAATCTGCGATCGCATCTCTATCTGCATCAGGCTCAAAATGACTCAGGCTGTACACTTGCTAAATTCAGAAATATCGCTTAAAAAAGCCGATCAACAGCAGTATCTGTTTAAGTCTTTACCAAAGCGGACAGAATTACTCAAGCTCAAGTCAGAATTACCCTGTCAGGAAATTGCGATCCGAATTCATCGCAATCATTCCTTTGAATCCGTAGCTAGTGCGATCAATCCTTTTTTAGAATTTGGTGGATATCGGGCACTATTTAGCTACAGTGATTATGATGACTCGTTGTCTTTTACTAGCTGTGAAGCTAGCGTATCGATCGAGATTATTTGGCTGGATTACGATCGCTATTTTAGCAATGATGCTAACGATCTAGACTTTTTTATTAGTTGGCTAGCTGCTCGAATTAATGCATTAAGAGAGATTAGTAAGTCTCCAATCTTGATCAATGATTGGCCTAGTGTAGGTGAAAATAATCGAGTTATTCAAGATTGCAATCAGCGATTAATCGATCTGATCGAAGATTTGCCAGGAGTAAGAATTTGTAGTCAGCGGGATATCTCAGCAGAGCTAGGTGACAAATTCTTTGATACTCGATCGGCTAAACTGACAGGGACAACTTGGAGCGATCGAGCTTGTATGCTCAATGCTCGTCAATTTGCGTCTCACTGGCTTCCGGCTAGCCTCAGCCCTAGATTGAAAGCAATTGTCGTGGATCTCGATCTGACGCTCTATGATGGGGTGCTGGGTGAAGATGGCGTAGCTGGGGTTGTGTTAACTGAGGCGCATGTGCAGCTTCAGCAAGAGCTGTTGCGGCTAAAAGAATCTGGAATCTTTCTGGCAATTGCTTCGCGGAATGAACCGCAAGATGTCGAAGAGCTGTTTCGGAGTCGCCCAGACTTTCCACTGAAACTAGCAGACTTTGCCGCGATTGAGGTCAATTGGCACGACAAAGCTGCAAATATTACTAAAATTGCCGAGCGTCTGCGGATTGGAATTGATGCGATTCTGTTTGTTGATGATAATCCAGGCGAAATCGCTAAAGTGAGTGAACAATTGCCGACTATTTGGACATTGTTGGCATCTCATCAGCTTCCAACTGTAGATATTCTCAAGTTTTATCCGCGATTGTGGGCGTGGGAAACAACGAATGTCGATAATTTACGGTTGGCAGATTTACAAGCTACATCGGTGCGAGATTTACTGGTAGCAACCGCTCAAAATGTCGAAGATTATTGGCAAGCTTTACAAGTAGAACTGGATTTTCATGTCAATCCTTCAGCGCAGTTGGTGAGATTGTCTGAGCTGTCTCAGAAAACAAATCAGTTTAATCTGACGCTGGCTCGGCTGAGTGAAGTTGAGCTGTCTGACTATTTAGATCGATCAAATTGGATCGTGGTGGGTATGCATCTGCGCGATCGATTGTCGGATAGTGGTACCATCGGTTTAATCATTGGCGAGAAAGTGGATGAATCTCTAGTAATTCGCGAACTTTGTATCAGTTGTCGCGCCCTTGGTCGTCATCTTGAGGATATAATGATTGGCTATGCACTGGATCGGATGATCGATCTATTTGCTACTAGCACAGTGGTTTTCAAGTATCAAAAAGCACCACGAAACGATCCGGCATTAAAATGGTTAGAGCAATTTACAAAAGTTAGTGTAGTGGGTGATGAGATGGAGATAAGCTTAAATAATCGAGATATTCCGATAATTAATCCCGCTCATCTGTCTGCACTAAAAATCAATACTTATCCTCAGCCGCGATCGACATGAACTCACAACCAAAAATTATTGAAATTGTAT
>JANNBD010000439.1:0-2644 GCA_031385105.1 Chamaesiphon sp. OTE_78_metabat_374 | reverse complement strand
CAAATTTGTCGATCGAGTAAAGTCGGAGCTACAATCTTTCAATCTACACTACCAATCTCACCAGCTCTGTCCAAAATATTTCCAGACACGGCTCAATCATCCGCCCTATTTGGTGGAGAAGACTTTGAACTAGTATTGTGTTTGCCCAAACTAATTGCCCTAGAATTAGTTAAGAAAATTGGTAAAGGTGCAGGAATTGTTGGTAAGATTACTCGATCTACAGATATGCTTTTAGTTGATGATATTAGCCAGCAACCAACAATTCAGCTTGACTTACAGTTTGGGTTTAAACATTTTTAGATTGCTCTTTGCGTTCACTATATCGATCGGTCAAATCATCGACTCGATCGCGTAATAAGAGCGTAAACTTATACAGTTCTTCCATCACATCGACGACTCGATCTCGATAGTCAGAATCCTTCATTTTCCCATCCTCCTCAAACTCTTGATATGCCTTGGCAACAGACGATTGATTAGGGATGGTAAACATCCGCATCCATCGCCCCAATAGCCGCATTGTATTGACCGAATTAAACGACTGGGAACCACCGCTGACTTGCATTACAGCCAGTGTCCGCCCCTGTGTTGGTCTAACAGCCCCAATCGAGAGCGGAATCCAGTCAAGTTGGTTTTTAAAAATGCCTGTAATCTGGCCGTGTAGTTCTGGACTAGACCAAACCTGTCCTTCTGACCACAAGCTCAATTCCCGCAATTCTTGCACCTTCGGATGAGTATCTGGCACGCTACCATAAATCGGCAGTTCGCGCGGGTCAAAAAATCTCACTTCTGCACCAAATTCTTCGATGATTCGGGCGGCTTCTTCTGCGAGGAGCCGACTATAGGAACGTTCTCGGAGTGAGCCGTAGAGAAATAATATTCTGGGTGGATGAGTCGATTTGGGCATAGAAGTTGTGAGAGCAGAAATCTGACTTTTTCAAACTGTATCCTAACTGCTAAAGAATCTATGCTGCAACCAAAAAGATACATTAACCAATTAAACTTTCTTTCAAATGGTGCAGAAGTAAGAGTTATGGAGCTAGAGAACGTAAAAAGACTGTCTGAGCTAGCTCCAGCACTGCTTGTGAGTTGGCAGTTGAGATCGTTTCAATCGCATCTTCGTCAGACGCACCATTCAAAATCAGGTAGGCAGCCAGCATCGTCCCCGTGCGGTGTAAGCCGCCCGTGCAGTGGACGGCAGTCCCCATACCTTGGCGATGATGTCGCTCGACAAAATCGATTAATTCTGCGACTTGAGATCTACTCGGCGAACTAGCAATCTGGATCGGTAGCCAGAGATGAGGAATATTTTCCCGATCGTATAATTCTAGGTTGGATCGATCGTGTACTACCGAGACGATCGCCCCAATTCCTGACGCTTGTAGTTCTGGCAATTCGGTGGCCGTTGGCTTCCGCACTCCAGCCAGTTTGCCAGGAATTACCCACCATAAATTTTCGACGATTGATTCAGATTGCTGCTCCATTGTTTGTAATATTAATAAACTGGTTTCTTTGGTAACAAATCTGAAATTTTAGAATTTATTCGGGCTTTACCAGAAAATACTGTGCCTGTTTTACCGCGATTGAAATTAATGAAGTTAACATCTCTAACTCTCTCTGGCAAAGGCACATATCCAACTGAATTAACGACGGTCGAGACTTTATTAATATACAGCCTGACAAATTTGCTAAGTACCTGTCGATTACTACTAGAGCGGAGATTTACATAAATAAACAAAGGTCTAGAAAGTGGTTGATACTGATTTTTTTCAACAGTTTGAGTCGATGGCAAGATTGCTCCTTTACCATTATCAACTGCTAATAGTTTCAACTTACTTTGGTTTTCTTGGTAGTAAGCATAACCAAAATAACCCAAAGCATTTGGATCTTTACTAATTCCTGCTACCAATGCTTCATCATCTTCACTAGGGGTGTAGTCCTTGCGAGTGGCTTTTGATTTTCCGACGATCGCCTCATTAAAATAATCGAATGTGCCAGACTTATCACCCGCCCCAAATAGCTTCAAAGGTCGATCGGGCCATGAAGAGCGTACTTGGCTCCAGCGGAGGATTTTGCCCTGTGCCGCAGGTTCCCAGATCTTTTTCAATTCGGCAACGGTGATGTCTTTTGCCCAGTCATTTTGAGGATTGATCGCGATCGTCAATGCGTCAAAAGCGATCGGAAACTCCATATATCTCACCCCATTTTTCTTGCAGGTTTCCATCTCTGCTAGCAAAATTGGTCGCGAAGCATCGTTAATGTCGGTTTTACCCGCACAGAATTTTTCAAACCCGCTTGTCGTCCCAGAGAATTTAACTTCAATCTGCTCTTTATTGCTCGGATCTACCTGAAACAGCTTGACGATCGCCTGAGTAATTGGATACACCGTACTCGAACCATCAATTTTAATCGCTGGTGTCCCTGTCTTCACTGCATCTCCATCATTTCCCTGTGCCAATAATTGGCTGTGGGCGGATGGGTTAGCTGTTGCGGTGGCACTAATTGTTAAAGCCAGCACTGCCAAGACTGTAGCGAATTTTTTTACTGCAATGTTCATTGTGTTCGGTTCCTTGTTAATTTTTAGATGTTTGCTACCAACAACTCCAGCGGTTAGAAACCGCTGTCTTGTCGTTTTTTTATTCGGGGG
>JANNBD010000355.1:0-3653 GCA_031385105.1 Chamaesiphon sp. OTE_78_metabat_374 | reverse complement strand
GCTAAACTGTGGGAATTAATTCCTGGCCCTGATTTTCCCACAGGTGGCGAAATTATGGGGATTGAAGGGATTCATGATGCTTATCGCACTGGTAAAGGGATTATCACAGTGCGCGGGATTTCTCATGTGGAAGTTGCTGGCGATCGCGCTAAACTGACAAAATCCAAGAAACGTCGAGACTCGCTGATTGTCACCGAACTCCCCTATCAAGTAAATAAAGCCGCCTGGATCGAAAAAATTGCCGATCTGGTTAATGGGGGTAAAATTGAAGGCATCGCAGACTTACGCGATGAAAGCGACAGAGAAGGAATGCGCGTCGTGATCGAGATCAAGCGTGATGCCGATTCCACCAATGTACTAGAACAACTCTATCGTCAGACAGCTCTCCAGAGCAACTTTGGAGCGATTATGCTGGCGATTGTCGAGGGACAACCCCGCCAACTTAGCCTCAGACAGCTCCTCGAAGAATTCCTCAAATTCCGTGAAGTTACCCTGACGCGGCAGTACGGAAACGAACTAGAGCAAGCCCAGAAACGAGTCCACACCCTCTCTGGCTTGCTCACAGCTCTAGACAATCTCGATGCGGTAATTAATATCCTCCGCAACGCCCCAGACGGAACTACAGCCAAAGCGATATTTCAGACAGAATTAGACTTGAGTGATATTCAGGCGGACGCAATTTTGGCGATGCCAATGCGACGTTTAACTGGGATGGAGCGGAAGAATTTAGAAACAGAATTTCAAGAGCTAACCAATCAAATCAATGTTTTAAATAACCTGCTCGAAGATCGGGGTGAATTATTAAAATCGCTCAAAAAAGACTTGCGATCGCTCAAACGAAAATTTGCTGACGATCGCCGGACTAAAATCACCAAACTAGAGCCACCTAAGATCACCGCAAAAGTCGTCAAAACAGCTACAGGTGAAGAAGTAATAACTAAAGTTAAAGTCGATCGCACGCGGATTATTCCAGTTGTGGCACCCCCAATTGTTGAAGCTGAACCAACTCAACCAACCACCCTAGAAATCACCCATCAAGGATACATTAGAAGACTGAGTAAAACAGGTGCAAAACTCAATCCTAACACGAACGATTTTGTGATCAAAACATATCAAACTAACACAGATGAAGAACTAACCTTAGTCACAACTGAAGGTAGAGCCTTTCCACTCAAAATCAAGGATATCCCGCCCACCGTCGGCAATACCCCAGGCACAATTCTTGCCAGCCTAGTTCCAGCATTACAAGATGTAGATGAGCCGATCATTTATACCCTGCTTACCCCTGCCGAAGCTCCCGACGATCTCCGCGAACTCTTACTTCTTACCAGCCAGGGCAAGATCAAACGCATCCTGCTCCAAGAACTGAGCGGACTTACCAACCGAGGGACAACCCTAATCAAACTGCGGGAAGAAGATCAGCTCCACACTATTACCCCCCTGACAGATCAGCGCGAAATCATCATCGCCACTTCCGGCGCACGGATTCTTCGCCTCGCCTTAGCCTCCGAACAAATCCCGCTGATGGGCAGAGTTTCCCAGGGAATTCAAGCCCTGAAAGTTGGCGGTAGAGAACGAATTGTCGGCTGTATCGCTGCCAATAACACCGACGATCTACTGCTGATTTCCCGCCAAGGCTATGCCAAACGCATTCCGATATCTAATATCCGCATTGTCCAAACTGGCAATATGGGCACCCACGCCATGCAGTTCGCGCTCAAAACCGACAGCTTGCTGCATTTGAGCCTTCCGCCAGCAAATCTGGATCTCGTGACTACTAGCCATCGTCATCAGTTGATTTCGATCGATCAAATTCAAGTCTATGGCAAAGATGGCATCGGCGACATGCTGCTCACGCTCAATTCAGAGGAAGAGGTAATGTTTATAAATTAGTGAAGGTATCGAAAACTTACTAAATTGGTAGGGCACGTTCAATCTCCGTTGCAATCATCACGATCGATATCTACTCGATCGAGGTGATAATCGGTTAAAATTTCCAGAGGAAGCGTTTAAAGCGTGAGAGAACCATGATAAATCAAGCCCCGTTACTCTCAAAAAATACCGATCGACAGTTCATATACTCTGGTGTTGATTGGCACCATTTCAAGTTAGTTCAAGCTGGCTTTGCCGAGGCTTCAGGTATTCGGCTAGCCTACTTCAATGGAACGATCGAGATTCTCATGCCAGGACGAACTCACGAATTGTTTAAAAGCATCATTGGAATGCTAATTGAGCTATTTTGCTTGGAAATGGCAATTGAATTTGAACCCACAGGTTCGATGACTCAGGAACGAGAGGGCGAAGTTTCACTCGAAGCCGATGAATCTTACTGTTTTGGCACATCGAAAGCTACTCCCGATCTGGCGATTGAAGTAGTTTTAACCAGTGGCGGTATGGATAAACTCCAGCGATATCAGATCTTGGGGATCTCCGAAGTCTGGTTTTGGCAAGATGGGGTATTTAGTCTCTATCGCTTCCGAGACGGCAAGTACGATCGCATTACCCGTAGCGAAATCCCCGAACTCACTTCACTAGATATCGATTTGCTAACTCGCTGTGTCTTGATGGCAGAAACTTCTCGGTTAACTTCTGCTAATGAATTTCGTAAAGCGATTAAGTAGCAATAACTTTCTTCGATCGCATTTGTAGTTTCGATTGAGCTAACCTTATGACACCATCTGATGAAAACATTAAACAACAGCAGCAGGCGTTTCAGTCATTACTAAATAAATTAGGGAAAGCTTCTGATGATGAGATTAAGTCAGTTTTGGCTACACGCGAATTAGTCGAACCAGAGCCAGAACTGAGTGCAGATGTTATTGCTCTAATCCAAGAACGAATTCGTAAACGGGCGGAGGATAGATCGAATATCATTATCCCAAATTATCACGATCATTAGTAAAGTATCTTCTGAAGCAGAATCGCGATATAATTCTTTGAATAATGTTGATTAATCTTGTTTGTGATCATAATTCCAGATGATGCACTGGTAATCAGGGGTGGTAAAAATCGCCCAGAAGATATTTTGAGAGGTACAGGATTGCACCCGTCTGGAGTAGTAGGCATCTCAGTTGAATGTGCGGTAGGATTATCGTTAGAGGAATTGTCTGCTAATATCCCCCACGGACAGATTGGGGTAACTACAGTTGGGAAAGTTCGACAAGCTGGTGGTGATGTCATTCGTACTTCTGGGCGCAGAGTCAGCCATGCTACTTTAATAGGCTTAGACCACGAACAAACAAGTGAGTTGTTTAATCCAACTATTTCAAATCCTTCGCGCTTTTCATCCTAATATTAGGAGTAAGTTATGAGTAATCCTAGAATCTTTGCTGATTTTCAAAATGCCGATCCTCAAGGTCGTCTGCGCCTCAATTGTATTGGGACGATAGAAGATTTAAGTCGCTATGGAACTAAGTTAATTGATGGCAGCAAATTGTCAGTTTACAGTGAGGAATTGGAAGCAGATGCAGTAGTCGAGTATTCCGACGAAGAGAAAATTTGGGTGGCGACAATTGACTGGGATAGAATTCGAGAAGTAGCTGAAGTCTCAACTTCTTCGATCGATTAGCGATAGAGTTAGACAATCCTAGCAATCGATAAATCCTGGTGAGGTTGGGCGGGTTAGTTTAAAATCGATCGAATTTAGCGATAAT
>JANNBD010000334.1:0-3187 GCA_031385105.1 Chamaesiphon sp. OTE_78_metabat_374 | reverse complement strand
CTGGAGTCGTCCGAGTACGATTAATTATAGTACCGATAAAGCAGCCGCACCGACGGGTGTTTCGGGAGCAAGTAATCTAGCTGTAAGTAATCCCGATCTTCCCAAACGAATTAAAGGTGAAATCACCAGGCTCAAAGCCGCTGGAATTCAACCAACGAGCGATCTAGTTTATACTTCTGGTTCTGGCTTGGATCCACATATCAGTCTAGAGTCGGCGCGCAATCAAATTTCCCGTGTCGCAAAAGCCAGAGGACTAGATACCAATAAAGTTGAGATAATTATGACTCAATCGATCGAAGACAGATTTCTCGGCATCTTTGGCGAACCTGGTGTAAATGTCTTAGATCTCAATTTAGCCCTAGATAAACTAGCTAAATAATATTAGTCTTATCCCAAAATTTAGCTAGTGGGCAATGCCCACCCTACAACTAGATAAATCAAAACATAGTAATAGTATATTCACTATTCACTAAAAGAAGTGCGCCATAAAGGTAGACATAAAATATTTATTGGCATGGCACCTGGAGTGGGGAAAACCTACAAAATGCTCCAGGAAGCCCAAGCCCTCAAACAAACGGGTATCGATGTCATTATCGGGATTCTCGAAACTCATGGACGTACTGACACAGCTCGTCAATCAGTTGGGTTGGATATCCTACCCAGAATTGGCAGCGATAACGTCAATGCCAACTTTCTAGAAATGGATACCGACAGGATTATTCAGAGGCAACCCCAGCTAGTATTAGTCGATGAATTAGCACATACAAATATCCCTGGTTCGGCGCGAGAAAAACGCTATCAAGATGTCGAACTGATTTTAGATGCTGGCATTGATGTCTACTCAACTGTAAACATTCAGCATCTAGAAAGTCTAAATGATATCGTTGCTAAAATCACGGGTGTAATTGTCAGAGAAAGAATTCCCGATCGATTGCTCGAAGCAGCCGATGAGGTAGTCTTAATTGATGTGACTCCCGAAACATTAGAAGAGCGATTAATCGATGGCAAAATATATAAGCCAGAAAAAATTCAACAATCTCTAGAAAACTTTTTTCAGCGACGTAATTTAATCGCACTCAGAGAACTAGCACTTAGAGAATTAGCCAACGCTGTCGAAGATCAGGGTAGTGAATATCCAACTATGAATGGGCAATATTGCCCAATTCGCGAGCGAATTTTGGTGTGTATTTCCACCTATCCCAATTCACTACGATTGCTCCGACGGGGGGCACGATTAGCAAATTATATGAATGCGCCGTTGTGTGTCTTATTTATTGCCAATCCAGATCGATTTCTGAGTAAACCGGAGAGTCTCCATCTCGAAAATTGTGAACAGCTCTGTCGCGAATTTAGCGGTAGATTCATTCGGGTAGTTGGCACCCAAATTCCTCAGTTAATTGCTGAAGTTGCCGAGCGGGAACACATCACCCAGATCGTGATTGGCGAGAGTCAACAATCCTGGTGGAAAATTTTACTCCGGCAATCTTTTACCGAACGGGTACTGCGACTAATTAGAGCAAAAGAAATCGATCTACACATCATCGCGACTGAACAAAGTAAATAGCGATTAATCTAATTTATCTGCTTTAACGCTGGCGTATAATTCTTTAAATAACCGCTGTTGGACGCTATGATCGACGATCGATACCGGATAGCCCACTTGATGGCGAGTTAGTGGTAAAAGATCGCCACTGAGAATCATTTTCGTATCCACAGACTTGAGTTCTGGCACCCATTTACGAATATAATTTGCATCTCGATCGAATTTCTGGGCTTGGGTATAGGGGTTGAAAATCCGCAGTGGTTTGGGATCCATCCCACTCGACGCGCTCCATTGCCAACCGCCGTTATTCGCTGACAAATCCCCATCAATCAGGGTTTGCATAAAATATTTCTCGCCCCATTGCCAGTTAATAATCAAGTCTTTGGTGAGAAAACTAGCGACGATCATTCGACAGCGATTGTGCATCCAGCCAGTCTGATTGAGTTGGCGCATGGCGGCATCCACGATCGGATAGCCCGTTTTGCCCTCACACCAAGCCTTAAAATGAGTTTGGTCATTCACCCAGGGGAACTGCTTGAAGTGGTCGCGGTAAGGCCCCTGGGCGAGGCTGGGGAAATGATACATGGCTTGTTGATAGAATTCTCGCCATGCAAGTTCTTGTTGCCAGGTTGTAATGCCTGCGCGGGCTGTATCATCGCTGGCTGCTTTAGCTGCGGCAGTGGTGGCTGCCCAAACTGTCCGAATTCCGATTGTCCCAAATTTGAGGGCGGCACTCATCCCTGATGTGCCAGAGACTGCCGGATAGTTGCGTTGTTCGTCGTATTCGGCGATCGCATTGTGGCAGAATGTTTCTAGTTGTTTTGCTGCGGCTGTTGTCCCTGGCTCAAAAATTAACGGTGCTCTCCATATAAATCCTAACTCGGCGGCATTCGGCAGATCGATCGTGGGGAGTTGAGTTAGAGCTTGTGTTTCGACGGAAGTTAGTTCGCTCTTTGGTAACTTAACTACCACTGGTGCTGGTTTTGGTTGACTATTCCAGTTGCGCCAAAAGGGTGAATAAACGCTGTAGGGTTGTTTATTGCCAGTTTTGATCACATTGGGATCGTGGAGCAGTCGATCCCAGTTGGTATGAGTTTGGATATTTTGAGATTGTAAGGCTGTGGCTACACGCTCGTCACGAGTCTGGGAGTATGGCTCGACATCGTGGTGCCAGTATACTGCTTTAGCTTTCAGGGTACTAGCTAACTGGGGGATTTGATCGACTGGATCTCCATCGACAAATAATAATCGGCTACCAGCTTGGCGATAATCCTCGGCGAGAGCTTTCAAACAGCCCAGCATGTACACAATTCTAGCTGGCGCAATGTCATCGCCGGAAAGGATCGATCGATCGAAACAGAAGACCCCAATCACTCTAGCATCAGTGCGACACGCCTGTGCTAAACCGATGCTGTCTGAGATGCGTAAATCATTGCGATGCCAAAATAAAACTAGATCTGACATTGAATTTAAGTCGTGCCCTAAAAAATCAGTAGGGGTAATTCATGAATTACCCCTACTGATTTTAGACGATTTAGTTATATTCCACATTCCGCACTCTATTGAAATCAACTACCGCACGATTAAAATCGTCGCTCATGGTGCAAAGTCCGCCTACGCGGACTGATACGTCAGTCCGCGTAG
>JANNBD010000268.1:0-2870 GCA_031385105.1 Chamaesiphon sp. OTE_78_metabat_374 | reverse complement strand
CCAGGACGTAGAACGTTTGCAACGAATAAACCGATCCCGATCGCGACTAGTGTATTAGTCATTAATAATACTGATAACTTCCGTCCCGATCGACTGGGAATATCGGCGGTGAGAAATGTATGCAGAATTGCCAGGAAAATTAGCGGCGTTGCCAGTGTCCGCAGTGCCTTGAGGATCAGCGTACAGGGTAATGCTAACCGCTCGATCGTTTCTTTATCCAAAATTGGATTACCTGCGCCCAAAAGCACTCCGACTATTACCGCAATTATTAAAGCAATAATAATCTGTCCATACAACGGAATTTTTTTCATCACGCGCCTCTAAATTGAATTCAAGAATCGATTCGCCGTCAGTAGATGTTGCTGTTGTTTCTCTGTAGTCATCTTATCAAAAGTTCTGACCAACATCCCCAATCGAGGATTGCTCAAAAAGAACTCACGATGGACGTGCATAAACCGCCAAAACAAGCCATCCCAAATCGGCTGCCAGTCACCTTTTTTGAAATTGCTCATCTTCATCAGATAATTACTGCCACTAATATAAGGCTTGGTACACATCCCACCACCATCGGCAAATTGACTCATTGCATATACATTGGGCACCATTACCCAGTCATATGCATCCACATACATTTCCATAAACCAGCGATGCACCTCGTCGGGGTCAAATTCACACAGCAGCATAAAATTTCCCGCCACCATCAGCCGCTCGATGTGATGACAATAGCCACTCTCGATCGTTTTCTTAATCGTTGCATCCAGGGGCAAAATTCCCGTGGTACCATTCCAGAAACTCTCAGGTATCTTCTTGGTGAAGCCCCAATAGTTGCGTGTCCGCTGACTCCGCCCCCGTCTGGCATAGGTAATCCGAATAAACTCGCGCCAGCCCATAATCTGCCGAATGAAGCCTTCTAGACTGTTTAAGGGCACGCTGTCGATTCGCGCCAACGCCGCATCGATGATCTGGCGGGGCGATAATAGTCCAATGTTTAATAGTGGCGACAGAAGTGAGTGATGCAAGATCGTCTCCTCCAATACCAGAGCATCCTCATAAGCTCCAAAATCCGCAAACCGCACCGTCAGAAAATCCTCCAGCCAAGCATCAGCCTCCGCATAAGTAGTCGGATAAAAACCCGCCGGAAATGGCTGCTGCACCGAACCATAATTATCCCCAAAATGCTGACTTACATAAGTCTGAGCTTCCCGCACATATTCGTTCAACCCAGGTAACTTTACCACTGGAGCCGATCGATCCTTGGGATATTTGAGCCGATTGTCCACATCATACGTCCACTGTCCGCCCACAGGTTTACCCACAGGATCGAGTAAGATCTGGTGATGCTTGCGTCGATCGACATAAAAATCAGTCTGCTTATAGCTCTTGCGGCTATCGAAAAAATCTGCCACATCAGCGGGATCTTCCAAAAAGTTCGGCGAAGCATATACCTTCAAGTCTATTCCATGCTCCGCTGATCCCGCCACCAGCCGCTGTTGAAGCCAATCATCCACCACATCTGCATAGTGTAGCTCCTTGACTCCCGCGCTGGCGATCGAGATCAATAATTTCTGGATATCACAATCGGCACTTGTCGCCGGAATATAGCGCAGTTCATAGCCTTGCTTAGTTAGATAATCCGCATACATCCGCATCGTCGCCCGATGCAGCAGCAGTTTCTGCTGGTGAAACCGATACTGATGAAATAATAGCCACTCTTCTACTAAATAGACTATCCGCCCAGGCGTTACCGCTGGGTGTTCACGGAAAAGTTGGTGCGGAAAAATGATACTAGCGACGCTGGACATATTGATGACACTTTATTTAGTTAGATTAGTAAGATCGATCGATTTCCGCAAGTTCGCGGTGCAGAAACCCAAAGACAATCTTGCTGACATATCTAAAGTGTAACCATGAAAATATCTGGGACATGACCACAACAAAGAGGGCGGTCGAGATATCACAGGATAAAACCAGTATCATTGCATACAATGCCAAGATAACAATAAGTAGATTACCGAGTAGCTTATTAATATATTTAATCGGAAATTGTGATTCTAAATTTAGGATCGCACCATTTTGATTTGGCGATGAGTGAAGCGTAATTTTGCTTACTAATGGCACCATATTGATTCCATACAGACCCTCTATATAGATACTCTCTTGATCGCATCGAACTTTTAATTTGTAGCGTGAAGTAAGGCGATTAAATAGATAACCGCAAATAATATCTGTCATCGCAAGCTGGATAAACTTATGCCGAATAGCAGTAATGGAATGATCGATCGACAGAACTTGTTCTCGCCGATAATGTTGCTGGACAAAAGTACTAATATTCATGTTTGAATAATTCAATAAATAGTGTAGGGTGGGCACTGCCCACCAGCTAATCTGAACTATGATTCATTTGCTTAATAGATAGGCTATGATTTGTTGACAGTCATAATCAAAGTCCATCATTGAATCATTCTAATCACAGTTCAGACCATTACTAAGCAAAAAACCCGACTTTTTAGAAAAGTCGGGTTTTTGATATCACTGAAAATCTCTAAAGTTATCCTTTAATCTTCATTTGGAAGACGAGATCATTGAAATCTCGATCGCCACCACCGTAGATATCTTCAACTCCAAACTTATTGTCACCAAGTAACCGGAAGTGATCTACCTTGTCGGTGTTTGCACCAGTAAAGTTGAAGTAAGCGTGAATATTACCATCAGCTTTATTCAGGGGATTTTGATTAAGGAAATCATCGAAACTACCATTGGCAACGACTACCGGAGCCAAGATTTTGCCACCAGCTAAAGATAAACTGGTATCAGCTTGACTGGTAAATCTGGTTGCGAGTACAGCACTGCGAAAGGCTGCTTCAGCATAG
>JANNBD010000250.1:0-8884 GCA_031385105.1 Chamaesiphon sp. OTE_78_metabat_374 | reverse complement strand
TCTAACAAAAGCACCTCAAAAAATCTCATAGCGAAGGCGATGTCGCTAGCATTTTGCAATTATGGTGAGGTTCAGAAACTCGACTTTTTGGAAAAAGTCGGGTTTCTTGGCGAAGCTAGTAGTAAGATGTTTATCATCGTTTTGAGATTGACATCATTGTATGACTAGCGATCAATTTTACAATTGTATACAGCGACAACAGGAGTCGCAATCACTAACAGCATAAATGATTCCATTAACAATATCATTTCTCTATCTTGAAAGTAGAGTACTAAATTAATCACTCCAAATAGTCCCACAATAGCTGAATATACGATCGTCAAAATCGCGAACTTGACTTCCTTGACAGCACTAAAAGTAAATGGTGGAACTAAGATTCCACAAGTAGTATCAACTAGATTTATTGCCAGCGATCGAAATGGTGAATCTAGCGGTAATAAGCAAGTCTACTGAGTTCCAATTGTCATGCCATTATATTTGAAATTGCCAAGATCGAATAGGATGCAAGCAAGCACGTAAAAATAATGTGCGGAATTAGAATCTAATGATAACGTGAGTTCGGGTTAAGCAGAATAGACTAGATTGTGCTTAACCCGAACTCACGTTAGATGTAGCCTTTTTTGAATTTAGCTTGCAAAAGTAGTATGGTCTAGGGATACTGATCGTACCTGTCGATTAAAATGCTTGAGTTTTAATCTTCAATTTGTAGCGGGATGAGTAATCGCTATCTATGATCCAATTTGGGCGGGCAGATTTAGATTTGGTGCAAGATGTGAGTATATTAGTAGATTCGGTCATGTATTAAAATTATTGATCGATATCAGCAGTAAACTCCATGACCACGCTAGCTCAACCAAACATGCTCGATAGTCTAATCCAAGATTGTGTATATTATGAATATACAAAAGCCGCAGATCCAATTGGATCTGGAGCTATTTCTCAAATTCCGTTTGCCGAATTTGGAAGCGAGTTGCATCAGACTGGCGGTACCCGCATCATCCCACTCGATATCAGCGAACAGCTAGGCTGTGTCGGACCAGCAACTAGTCCCTCTCTGTGTGCGAACTTTGTGCGGATTCTGGCGGGGGAAGAGGTGGCGACGAATTTTAATGCCACATCGCAAATATTTTATGTGATGTCTGGCAGTGGGCGAACTGAATTCGATGGCATAGATATCTGCTGGAATGCTGGTGACTTTGTAGTATTGCCGATCGGTAGGGAAACACGTCATTTTGCGATCGCTGATGCTGCACTATACTTGGTTCATGATGAGCCACTGCTAAAATATCTGGGAGTAAAAGCTGACATTCAACGCTTCAAGCCAACACTGTATACCGCCGAAAATTCTCTGCGAGAATTGGCTAAGGTGAGAAAAGAGGCGGAGGCTATCAATCGGAGCCGGATTAGTATTTTGCTTGCCAATCGTGAAATAGACCAGACTTTGACGGTGACACATACGCTGTGGGCGATGCTGGGGGTATTACCAATTGATGCCGTCCAATCACCCCATCGACATCAATCGGTGGCTCTGGATCTAATTTTAGACTGCGCTCCTGGCTGCTATACGCTGGTCGGCACCAGTATTTCTGAGACAGGTACAATCATCAACCCAACCAGAGTAGATTGGAAACCCTACTCAGTTTTTATCACACCACCAGGTTATTGGCACGCTCACTATAATGAATCCAATCTCGAAGCTCACTTGATCCCGATGCAAGATGCTGGTTTACATACTTATTTGAGAACTTTAGATATTACGTTCAGCTAATTTTGGCGATCGATCTAGGTGTTAATTGTACTTATAAAATTAGCTGTCGATCGTTAACTCAAGCAATTAGAATGCGATCGAATATCCAGCGACTCACCTTTAATTAACTGATGGTAATCACTAACGATTTTGACCGTGACCAGAAGGATCAGCCTTCAAAGTACCAGATTATTTATGATGTGGTGAGAAAGATTCCGATTGGAAAAGTCCTCACCTATGGACAAGTTGCTGAGTTGGCTGGGTTGTATGGTAAAGCTAGATTGGC
Organism: Chamaesiphon sp. OTE_78_metabat_374; assembly: GCA_031385105.1. GTDB lineage: Bacteria > Cyanobacteriota > Cyanobacteriia > Cyanobacteriales > Chamaesiphonaceae > Chamaesiphon. Next base: position 6,851 of record JANNBD010000250.1, on the reverse strand, counting down.
AGGTTACGCGCTGTTTCGGGTGGAGCTAGAATCTGACATTCCGTGGCAAAGAGTTGTCAATGCGAAGGGTGAGATTTCTTATTCGGAAGCGCGATGTGGTGGTGACTATTTACAGAAAACTTTGTTGGAACAAGAGGGGATTGAATTTAAAGCCAACAATTGTATCGATCTCAAAAAGTATCGATGGCAACCACCGTTAGATTTGATGGATGAATAGCTTAAGTTAATTGAGAATTGAGAATTGAGAATTAGACCTGTAGGTTGGGTTGAAGAATGTTGGCGGAGCCTCTCCGTCAGAAGACAACCCAACAAACCCCGCTAGGTTTTCAGGATGAAGATTTAAACCTCTGCAATATTAGTTCCAACAAAAAAAGCATACCTAACGGTATGCCTTTTTCGTTTAATTAGTTAGATTATTCGCCGACTGGAGCGAGTAAATCCGGTAACATAATCGGTAGTTTTTCTTGCTTGGGAGTCACAATGGCTTTACCATCTTCGCCGATATCGACGATCGAGGTATCACCATCTTTAAGGCGACCTGAGAGCATTTCTTCCGCGAGAATGTCTTCTAGTAAGCGCATGATTGCCCGACGCAGTGGACGCGCACCGTAGGCGGGGTTGTAGCCCTCATCGATCAACCGATCTTTGAACCGATCTGTTACTTCTAGCTTGATTCCTTGCTCGGTCAGGCGACCGAATAGGTCTGCGAGCATGATGTCGGCAATTTCTTTGACTTCCGGCTTGGTGAGCTGTTGGAAGACGATGATTTCGTCCAGACGGTTGAGGAATTCAGGACGGAAGTAATTTTTCAATTCTTCGTTGACCAAGCTGCGAATCCGGTTGTAAGTTGCTTCAGTTTTGTTGTCTGAGAACTCGAAACCTAGACCACCACCACCTTTCTCGATTACCTTGGAACCCACGTTGGAGGTCAAGATGATCATTGTATTCTTGAAGTCTACCGTGCGACCTTTGGCATCGGTGAGGCGACCGTCTTCTAGAATCTGCAATAGCATGTTGAAGATATCTGGATGCGCTTTCTCGATTTCATCGAACAAGACAACGGTGTAAGGCTTGCGACGAACAGCTTCGGTCAATTGACCACCTTCGCTGTAGCCGACATAACCAGGCGGGGAACCGATTAGTTTGGAGACGGTGTGACGTTCCATGTACTCGGACATATCCAACCGGATCATCGAATCTTCGGAACCGAAGAAGTAGTTCGCCAGAGCTTTGGTCAGCTCGGTTTTACCAACTCCTGTTGGGCCAGAGAAGATGAAACTTGCGATCGGACGGTTCGGATTCTTGAGTCCTACACGAGCGCGACGAATTGCACGGGAGACAGCCTTAACCGCCTCTTCTTGACCGATCAACCGCTGATGGAGGGTTTCTTCCATATTTAGCAGTTTGACCGACTCAGATTCGGTTAATTTGCTGACAGGTACGCCTGTCCAAGAAGCAACGATGTGCGCGATGTCTTCTTCGGTGACTTCGGGCATGACGCGATCTTCGGTTTCGTCAGCAGCTTTCTTGGTTTGAGCGATCGATTTAATCTCATTCTTGATTTCGATTTCGCGGTCTTTTAGAGAACCAGCTTTGTCAAAATCTTGCGAACGGACGGCTTCGTCTTTCTCTTTGAGCACTTTCCGCAATTCTTTGTCCAATTCTTTCGCCGCAGCGGGGAGTTGGGAATTGAGTAAGCGAACGCGCGAGCCAGCTTCGTCCATCAGATCGATCGCTTTGTCTGGGAGGAACCGATCGGAGATGTAGCGGTCAGCTAGTTTAGCCGCAGCTTCTAGAGCTAGATCGGTGATTTTTAGTTTGTGGTGTTGCTCATAGCGTTCACGCAATCCGTGGAGGATTTCGATGGTTTCATCGACGCTGGGTTCACCGACCATGACTGGTTGGAACCGTCGTTCTAGAGCAGCATCCCGTTCGATGTGCTTGCGGTACTCATCGAGAGTGGTCGCACCGATACATTGCAGCTCACCCCGTGCTAGAGCAGGTTTGAGAATGTTTGCAGCATCGATCGCACCTTCAGCAGCACCAGCACCGATTAGAGTGTGGACTTCATCAATTACCAGGATTACGTTTCCGGCTTGACGAATTTCGTCCATGATTTTTTTGAGACGTTCCTCAAATTCACCACGGTATTTGGTGCCAGCTACGAGCAAGCCGATGTCGAGAGTGACAACCCGCTTGTCTTCGAGAATATCGGGGATATCCTGATTGGCGATCCGTTGGGCTAAACCTTCGGCGATGGCTGTTTTACCAACACCAGGTTCACCAATTAGAACTGGATTATTTTTTGTCCGACGACCGAGGATTTGGATCACTCGTTCGATTTCCTTGGCACGTCCGACCACAGGGTCTAATTTACCATCGTGCGCCATTTGAGTCAGGTTAGAACCAAACTCATCCAGGGTTGGCGTTTTGTTGCTACCACCAGATCGACCGCCAGCAGTTGCTGTAGCAGTTTCTGAGGTTTCGCCCAGCATTCTGATTACCTGAGTCCGAACTTTGGTCAAGTCCACACCGAGATTTTCCAATACTCGTGCTGCTACGCCTTCACCTTCACGGATTAAACCGAGTAAAAGGTGTTCGGTGCCGATATAATTGTGTCCAAGTTGGCGGGCTTCTTCTAGAGATAACTCCAGAACACGCTTCGCTCTTGGGGTGAAGGGGATTTCAACTGCGACAAAACCCGAACCACGTCCGATAATTTTCTCAACTTCGATCCGTGCATCTTTGAGGTTGATCCCCATTGATTTCAAGACCTTCGCTGCTACGCCAGTACCCTCGCCGATCAATCCTAGTAGGATCTGCTCGGTACCGACAAAATTGTGCCCCAGGCGACGTGCTTCTTCCTGGGCCAGCATGATTACTTTAATGGCTTTTTCTGTAAAGCGTTCAAACATGGCTGTCTTCCATCCCCTGCTTCCTGTGTCACTAAATCTTAACACAGTAAATTTAACGATTGGGAATACTTATTTTGCTTATCAGGTTCGGTAATAACGACTATTCATGGGGGGATGGGGATCGGTGATCCTTGGACTTCATGAAATGAAACATTATAGAACTAACACTAAGGTGCCAATCACAATCAGTGAGCTACCTAGAACGACTTTAAGAGTAAGTGGTTCATGGAGAAAGATGGCTGAAAATAGGATCACCATCACCACACTAGCTTTGTCAATTGGAGCTACTTGAGTGGCTTTACCGAGTTGCAACGCTTGAAAGTAGAAAATCCATGAGCACCCAGTCGCAACCCCTGAACCGATCAGAAAAGTCAGCGTGCGGGGGGAGAAAGTCGTGAGCTGACCAATACTTCCCTGGGCTAAAACCAGCCCCCAAGCCATGAACAGAATTACCACCGTTCGGACTGCTGCGGCTAAATTAGCATCGACATTTTCGATCCCAATCTTGGCAAAGATGGTGGTTAGAGCTGCAAAAAAAGCTGATAGTAAAGCGTAAATCCACCAAAGATTGGAGCTATTTTCCATGTCCTAATAAATTGCCAAAATCCGTGAGTAACTGAGTTTTTGCGGAGGTTAACTGCCCTCGCCTCCGGCTCCGGCTCCCCTCTCCCAAGTTTGGGAGCGGCGTTTTTATTCGGGGGTTTCCCCCGAATAAAAAAACGACAAGACAGAGGGGTTGGGGGTGAGGGTGATTAACCTCCGCAACAAAAAGTGGAATGCTCTCGTGTGAGATAATAATATGCCAGTCCGATTCTCTTCCAGAGACGCTATTGCACAAGCAAACGCTCCGCTACCGCGTTGGCGTAGCCTGCGCTTTGCGCTTACGAGACAGCACACCCTTTCATTATGCCCAATCCAGACTCCTTTCCCAGCACTTATCGATCGCCTGAGAAATCTAAATTGGGCTACTTCTACGATCGACCTGGTACCACCCCAGGACAGCTAAATATTCACGCCGACGCACCACCAGCAGATTTGGTCCTGATTGATTACGATCGAGACAGGTCTACTCGCATCTCTGTGTCAGATCCAGCCTTAATCCATGAATATCTAGAGACACATACTGTCTCGTGGATTGATGTATTGGGTTTGGGAAATGCCGATACTTGGGCGGCTTTAAGTCCGATTTTCAATTTGCATCGATTGTTAGTTGAAGATGTGGTGAATGTGCCCCAACGTCCTAAGATCGAACATTATCAAGATCAGTTATTAGTTATTGCAATTATGGTGGTGCTAAATCCAGATGGGACTGGATTTATGAAAGAGCAAGTCAGTTTGGTATTAGGTAAAAATTATCTACTGACAATTCAAGAAGAGCCAGAAGAAGATTGTTTTCATGGTGTGCGTCAGCGGATTGAAGTCGATCGCGGCATCATTCGCACACAAGGTGCTGATTACCTAGCTTACTGCCTACTGGATGCGATCGTCGATGGCTTTTTTCCCGTGCTGGAATACTACGGCGAATTGATCGAACAGCTAGAAGACGAGGTGATGATCAAACCCGATCGATCTACTCTAGAGCAGATCCACAAAATTCGCCGCGAATTACTGATTTTACGACGAGCGATCTGGCCACTCAGAGATGCAATCAACACCTTGATTCGCGATGGTAGCCACCTAATTAGTAGCGAAGTTCAGATTTATCTACGCGACTGCTACGATCATACAATTCAAGTAATGGATATGGTCGAAACTTATCGAGAGCTGGCAACCGGACTGATGGATGTGTATCTTTCAGTTGTGAGTAATAAAATGAATGAGGTGATGAAAATACTCACTGTGATTTCATCTATTTTTATTCCACTTACATTCATTGCTGGTATCTACGGCATGAATTTCAACACCGAAAAATCTCCGCTCAATATGCCCGAACTTAATTGGTCTTGGGGCTATCCATTATGTCTAGCTCTAATGTTTACAGTCGGTGGTAGTTTAGTCTTCTTCTTCTGGAAACGTGGTTGGTTTAAATCTACGGTTTAGTGAATAGTGAATAGTGAGATTGGAACTGCGTTCTAAGTTATCGATCTCCCAGTCTCCCAGTCCCCCATTTTTCCACTCTCCTATGCCCCTACTCCCCCGCACCCTAGAACTCCTCGACCTCGCCTGGGCGTTAGGTTTAATTGCCATTTCGATCACGCTGTTGCAATGGCAGCGCGTGGGAATTGGTGGACAGGTGGCGATAGCTGCTGCTCGATCGATCTTGCAACTACTAGTGATGGGATTTGGGTTGCAGGTGATCTGGCAACTGAACAATCCCGTGGTAACAGTCGGTGGAATTAGTCTGCTGGCGATCGCCACCACAATTGCCGCTAATAACCGGATCGGCGATGGGATTAAGAGATTGCTCCCAATTGTCGGTGGAGCGATCTTCACGGGGCTAATTGTGGCCGTTGGCTACATAATTTTGGTAGTAATCAAGCCGACTAGTTGGCATCAGCCGCAATATTTATTAGCTTGTGCAGGAATTAGTTTAGGCTACCTGCTCAATAATACGGCGATTGCTGGAGAGCGGTTGATCGGCGAGATCGATCGCAATCAGGCTGAAATCGAAACTCGGCTCAGTCTAGGAGCAACTCCAGCACAATCGATCGAGTCTTATCGCCAAGTCGCGATCAAATCAGCTTTATTACCAACGATTGATACTCTAATGGTAGTGGGTTTAGTGACAATTCCTGGCTTTTTATCGGGAGCACTAATAACGAGCGTTCAACCTGTAAATGCGGCTGGATATCAGATTGTGGTGATGTTGATGGTAATGGCAGGCAATACGATATCTACAATCTTAGTAACCAAGGGAATTGCCAATCGTTATTTCAATCAGTACTCTCAACTCCAATCATTGGAGTGACGTTATAATTTGAAGAATAAAGTCTATTTATTCTCCTTACTATGAGTACAAAGATCGCCATCAAATTTATTACTTCCTTAACAATATTACTTGCAACTGCTTCAGTAAATTATCAGCCAATTGGCGCAGAGGCTCTACCTAAACAGATCAGTGACAATTCATCTCAACAACAAACTAACAAGCTGTTAATTTCAGGTATTCTGAAGTTCAAATCAAAAGATTATACTGGTGCAATTGCTGAATTTTCCAAGGCAATCGAACTTAGTCCTAAGCTTGAGAAAGCCTTCTACAATCGGGCAGTTAGTTATGATGTATCTGGCAATAGACAACGGGCGATCGATGACTACACTACAGTTATCAAGTTAAATCCTCAGAATGTGACTAGCTATTTCAATAGAGCAATTTCTAGAGAAAAAATTGGTGATAAAAAAGGCGCGCTCAGTGATTTTGACAAGGTGATTCAGCTCGATCCTCAAGCTGTTGATGCTTATCTTGATCGAGGAAACTTACTTCAGGAAATGGGCGATCTACAGGGAGCAATTGCTAGTTTTTCGGAAGGTATTAAAATCAAACCCGATCGAGCTGATATCTATCTCAATCGGGGCGTAGCTAAGTATAGATTAGGTAACAGACAGGGTGCGATCGATGATTATACCCTGGCAATTAAAGCCAATCCTAATTACAATCTTGCCTACAACAATAGAGCCTGGACGAAAGCAGATTTAGATGATCCCAAAGGCGCGATGGAAGACTACAATAAAGCGATTCAGCTCAATCGCAATTATTATTTGAGTTACTACAATCGGGGTAATATTCGGCGCAGATTTGGCGATAATATTGGCGCAATCGCCGACTATGACAAAACCATCCAGCTCAAACCAGATTATGCCTCTGCTTACAATAACCGAGGACTAGTTCAGAAAAAAATCAAGGAGTTCAAAGCAGCTATCAATGACTCCACTCAAGCAATCAAACTTAAACCTGACTTCGCCGAGGCTTATTACAATCGTGCTCTATCCCGGCGAGAG
>JANNBD010000200.1:0-11238 GCA_031385105.1 Chamaesiphon sp. OTE_78_metabat_374 | reverse complement strand
CCGATTGTGGATGAATTGTTATCATTTAGGAGGGTGGGAAAGCGTTTAGAAGCTGCCCCAGATGCCCACGATGATACAGTCATAGCGTTGGCTCTATGCCTTGCAGGGAGTGATTTTAAAGTCACCCAGGGTTCGATGTCGAGAGTAAATATCCAAACGTTTTAACCAGTGGCAAACAACTTTTTTGCATCTATATTCAGTGATTTCAAAGGATACAATGTCGCTATATTCGAGATTGATAAAACCAACGAGAATCCGGTGTTTCTACTCCACCATTCGGAATCCTCTGACATGTTGGCGATCGAGCCAATAGCAGACAGTATCAAGCCATTTGCTGGCGATGAACTCATGGGCTGTTACTTCAATTTTGTCGAGCATGACACAGTGAATCTAATCCCAAACGGGGTCATCGCCGTAGTTGGGGGGAGGATGGTACTTACTAGAGTGAATGAGAACCCAGAAGTTTCCTTAACCTCTCTTACCGTGAAGATAAATACTGGCTTTCTCAAGATAAAAAGTCATCTGGCGGGGAGAATTCAATCCGATTTAAAGAATACCGATATCGATGATATGTCCCACCAAATAGCCAACCTAACCCACGTTGCTGACAACTGGAATATGCTGTCTGGAAAGGTGAATATCGAGATTCGGTCTAGCGGAACGTCGATAACGAGCGTCAGAGATAGTCTCGATGGGTTTGGGTTCGATCGGTACTATCGGTGACAATTGACGCTCCCAATATACCCCTGTTAGCTCGTTTTTCAGATGGCATATTTTTAATTAATTCTAGTTGGTTACAATTCACTTTTAATAGCTACATTAATCTGGTAAGATAGGTAAAGTAATCACTTACTTATATGAGTTCTACTAATAAGTCGTTAGCCGAGCGTTACACAGAGCTACAAAAGCGTGAAGCTGCGTTCGAGCGGAGGAAAGCGATCGAACCAGAGCTTAAAAAGTTTGTCGAGAAAGGCAATATAACACTGGCTCAGAAGTCGGCGTTTTCTGATATTTTTGCAGCGATACCGGACGATTTAGAACTGAGTTTTTTAGCTTGTGATGGTAAGGGTGTTTATGAGTTTCTGTGGTATTTTCTGAATCACCTCAACTCTCCGACTGAAACGGCTAGTTTTGCAGCTCCAAACAAGAAAATTCGTTCTAAAGGCGTGTCCTATGGCAATGCTTGTATTAGTGGTAGTAAAATTTGCAGAAAGCCACTAACGCCGTCACAGAAGGAGGAAGTGAGGGAAATTTTAGCCGTTGCACCAGTTCCGGCGAAGGTCAAACCCCTAAAGATTAAGACTGAATCAGAGATGAGTGAAGAGGCTGAATTTGCCAAAATCCCAGAGGGTAGAACTAAAGTAGTAGGCGACAAAACTTATGTGATGAAAGGTTCTCGATGGCATTCTACCCAACCTGACGATCGTCAAAACTCAGTTGCTAGCGTCGAAAGTCAGTTGGGCGCGACGGTGATGCCGCATGTAATGACAGAAAACACCGACGAGGTTTTTAATGCACTACCAGGGGAGTCGTCAAAGCAATTGTCTAAGCGACAAGATGATTTCTTGAATCAAAAATGGGGGGTAGAGGTTGCAACTTTAGATATTAATCAAGCTACTTATCTCCCTAAAATTGGTGCTAAAAAATGGGACGAGGCGATAGCTAAATTGCAAACACTTCCTGACGGTCATGTTGTTGCTTTTCATCCTGATGACAAGGAGCTTTTCACTGATTTATTTATTAAATCAGCAACGCTGGGCAACGGAATAACGTGCCCCGTAGCGAAAGTAAAGAACAACAAAATTGTTTCTGTTTTTGAAGATCAAAAAGCTGTTGCTGCCATTCGATCGGCAAGAACTGAAGCATCTACCTATATGCAGTCTATACATTTTGATGAGGAGGAAGACGTTCGTGCCACTAAGGGCATGAGTAAAGCGACTATCGCTGCTGGACGAACAATTAATGGAGAAAATTTTAAGTACGGCAAAGCAATTACGCCAGCGGCTAAAGCCAAGCTACTCAAAGGGGAGGATGAATGGCACGAAAAAATCGACAGCATGGAGAATACCTATCTCGATCGCAAGCCGACAGGCAAACATGGTGATTACGCCCATTACGAGCAAAAGTCAGCAGATTGGGCGAAGGCTAAGTTCGGCGACTTCAGTGAGGGTGCTAACGGCTTCAGTCTCGCTCAAACCAAAGCCCATGATATTGCCCATCCAGTTACTCACGACTTGATAGGGATGGGGTCGGACGAGATTCACTCTCACTTCGGTAAAATGAAGGATGCTAGCGGCAATGATGCTCTTTATGCTGAAGAGGCGATCGTTAATGTCATGGAGCAACTCAGTCGGGGCGTGTCAATCGAAGCTGCTACGCTCAACGGCGTGAGATTAGCGCGGGTGATGACTCGCAATGGTGTTGCCAGTGAAGATGCGCGTAAGTACGTGCGAACGCCAGAGTTCGCGCAAAATTTATCACAACTAGCGAATAAAGCATACAGGCATAATGACTTTGCACCGCTAATCGGACATATTCGTAAATCTAACCGGATATCAGGGACAGTCAGCGCAGCGGGAGACAATTTCAGTAACTCAGCATCAGGAGGTTAAGGGATATGGATAAAGATCTGCAAATAATTGAAGGAATAGTAGCTGGTTGTATCGAAGACGGTGAGCCGCTTGGATGGATACAAGGAAATTTAGTTTCCTTGTTGATATCAATGCGTAATTTTCCGGCTACGAAACCATTGGCAGATTACGAACAAGATGTTCTAGCAATTTATGAAAGATTAATTGCTGAGGGTAAAAAAACTATTTGAAACATACACTCAATGCCAGCACCAATACCCCCGTACAAATATCCCAAGTTAATAAATATCATCAACGGCACCTATTCAGACGGTATTGATGAGATCGTCTCTGCTCGTACTGAAGATGATAAAGCTATCCTCTGTATCTGTCGCGATGGTCGAAAGCAGCTAGATGTCAAGATTACTAGCGATGAAATTACTATCAGGCTGATGAATGCTGATGGGGCTGCTTAGTATCGCCACGAGATTATTGTGAAGTTACCAATTCAATGACGAGCCTGTTGACAATTGAGTTACCACTTCGCCCCTGGTGGTAACTTCTGTCGGGGCATTTCTAGTATTTCCTTCCCCTCAACTATCTCCCACTCTAACCAAGTAGCACCCGTCAGAGCCGCAACCGCGTCGAGGGGATTAGGACTTTCGCCGACTCCATGACCGTACATGCCACTCTGTCCAGGTAGCCAGTTAGATAATAGAGCTGCGTCTTTACCCGTCCAAGTAGCTTTACCGTATCGATCGGGGGAGTCGGAATCGATCGATATGGTTGCATCAATAGGGCGATCGCCACCTATAGCTAGACGTGGGGGAATTAGCGATGAGGTACCGCCATATGGTCGTGGTGGAGTGCTGGGGTTAATTGCGGTGATTCGGACTTTAAACATTAGTCAATCAGTTCAAATAGTTTGGTATGGGGTAGGGTATCAAGATTTCAATAAGTCATCGATCGCATCCATCGACATCCCAGATGCAGCATAATCATCAGCTATTTTGTGAAGAAACTCTTTCCGCTGGGCACTTACAGGCGGTTTAGCATCAGGGTGTGACGATGCCATTCTGCCACCGATATCCCCATCACCTGAAATTAAACCCTTGAGGACTAGAAGCTCTTTCCTACTGAGTGATGGCAAGCGATCGAGGAATTTATAATCTGGTTTCATGTTTGGTTCTGGTGTAGTGTTGGTTTCGATTGTACTATACGAGGCGAAATCCTTGCATAGTACAATCCGGTTTCTAGTCGCTCCTATTACTTGGGCAGCCTAGACGATCGGGCATTCTCGATGAATTCCCCAAGCTGCTTGTAGAGGGATTCTGCTTCCCCCAGGTCTGGGATAATGATCGCTAGAGGATTCCTGATAGGATCGCATTCTAGATATAGAGTGCATTCGATCTCGATAGCGGTTCGATCGAATCCGATGGCATCACAGGCTTGAAGGACGGGAATGTGATATGTCAAACTGTCAAGTCTAATGTCGTTTTTCATTGTCGTTTTTCATTGGTGGTTAGTGGCTGGTCGGAACGGCGACCCGACCAAAGGTAAGGAGGGGAATAGTTTTCATGCCAAATCATGAAAACTAGTGTGTGAGAGCTTCGCATCATGATTTCAGGCTTTTAATCAACTCTGCCCTCGCCCATGTTTCCTCTTTTCGGAGATCGACAGGCTCTCCCGATACTGCTTGCCAGCGCAACAGTAATAATTGACAGTAGCGAATTCTCAGTTGATTCGGATTACCAAATCGCCGATACAAATAGTCTGGGAGGGTGCCATTATTGCGCCAAGTTCGGATGGTATCGATCGTCATGCCGAGAGTATCAGCGGCGGTTTGTTCGTCTATGTTAAAAATGAATTGCTGTCTCATACTTGTGCTTCGATTTTTTTGTTCCAGTCACCGATCGCTCTGGCTAATACTTTCGCCAAGGTGAGATCGGGTTGGTAAATATTGTGGATATTGTGGTTTGACTCCATCGATCGCACTAGGGATTCTGCGAGATCTTGAATACCAGCAGAGTCGCAGTGTAGTTCGACGAGCAGGTCGTCCATAAACTGTCCATCGGTTCTGTCATCGATTAAAGTCTCGTTGTTAGTTGTCATGGTTTTAGTGTGTGGTGTAGTGCAAGACCTAATAGTTGAGGGTAAAGGTGGCAACAACCGTTAGATGGCTGTCAACCACTCGATTAATGTCGAGTCGGCGATATCTGAAGCACTCCAAATCGCACTAATCCCACGCGGTTGGGGGCAGTTGCCGATATAGACCTTAAAGATGCTAAAGCCGAAGCTGTAGACGATACCGTGGGTGATTTTAGCGTATGCGATCGCGTCTTCAATACTGGTAAATTTGCGAGGTAATAGGTTCATGGCTTTAGGGGTTAGAGATTGGGGGTTAGTTAGGGGTGGTAATTTTCCACCCCATCGGGTTTTGACAGGTCGCGTTTGAAACGGCACCAGATAGCGCAGTTAGTAGCAGGGGGATGGAGGAAGGGGTAGATTAATGTTCTACCCCTTGTGGTTGGGTTCACGCGATCGCGCTAGGGAAGTAGTCAACCGTTTCCCCACCCTTAGAATCGGGGAGTAGATATCGCCACATTCCCAACGCTAGGGGTGATAGAGCGGTGACAACCCAAGCAATCGAGGTCAAACTCATCTTGATGATTAGAAACGTCACACTGAAGGCTAAGACAGCGACTAGAACAACGATTGAAGCTCCCCGTTGGGTAGAGTTTGGATTTAAGACTGTGGCTGTCTGTTCCTCTGCTTCAATACTCCCAACTGGTTCCCCAAACACATCGTCATAGGTCAAACCCATTGCGGATGCAAACGCTACATCATCGGCATGTGTGCGGGGGGTGGGGACGTAGGTATCGATGGTTGGTGACTCACTAGGTAATTCACTTACTGATTCACTAGGTAACTCACTTGCAGCGGGGGTAACTGACTCCCATCGGCTCTCAACCATCTCGATATGTGCTTCCATCGCTTTGAACTTGGCGGGAGTAAACACCTTTTGATGGTCGATTACTGCGCTAATCCAAGTCTGTTTAACTCGCTTGTCCCCATCTGGGATAGCTCCAATAGATTTGGCGATATCTTTCACTTGAGCGGTTGAGAGAGCTTCGAGAGTGGTCTGAGAGTAAATTGGATGTGACATAATTGAAGAGTCCTTGCTGTATTGGTTGGGATTGACAGGCGATCGCTTACTTATCAGGGAAGGCGGTCGCTTTGTCGTTTGTACTTGAGTGCTTTACTCAGGTATGTCACTAATATAACAAGTCTTTTACCTAAGTGCAATACCTAATCTATTACTCTTTCTGATGGTATTTTACTAAGTCTATTACTACTGCTTATTAGTCAGTTACCTAGTCAAATACTAGACTATATTAGATAAGTAACAGATTAATAGTAAAGGACTGTAGTAGACAGATGGCAACTGAGAATAAAGGGGTAATGGTGTACCTGCCCAAAGAAGTAGAGGAGTACATTACCGAGTTTTGTACTGAGTACAGTATTACCCGCAAAGATAAGGAAGGTAACATACTTCCATCGTTAGGTACTGGGATAGTAACTTACCTGAAAAGTCAGATGATGGGTGAATCACCCAGTGATGTACTTGCTAAACCTAGTAAGCTTCTAAGTACTGGACTGAGTAGAGAGGAAGTATTAGACATTGTGAACGAGTATCTTACCAGTCATTTACCGAGTAGTGGACTATCCAAAGATGAGGTACTTGACTTAATCGAGCAGTCTGTCACTAATAATCATTCACCCCAATCGATAGGAGCTAGGGATATAGAGGTAGCTCTAGAGCCGATTAAGGAGTCAGTGAGTGAGTTAGAAGCCTATACCCAATCCCAGTTCGCAGCGGTGAGGGATGAGTTAAAGAAAGCCATTGGTAATCGCAAGTCAGAAGACTATCAAAAATCGGTTAGTCAAATAATTGACGAACCGATAGACGAACCTAAAAGCACCCCTACGGCTCAAACCCCGAATAGTGAATATCTCGATCGATTGGGTGAACTAGTCGGTACGGGGATGAACACCAGGGAGATTGCCCAAAAGCTGACAGATGAAGGGTTTACCAATCGGGAAGGGGGAGCAATCAGCCGTAAGTCGATTGAGTCCAAACTCAAGAGCAATCATGAGCTAAAGGAGATTTACACCAACGCTCGGACATCTAGCGGCTCAGTCGAGTAGTCAAACACTTGAATACACCCTGAATCACCCTATAATCGAAATACCCCCCACCAGTGAAGGCGAGGGGTATTTCGATCGATGGACTGTTATCAGCAGCGCGATCGAGAGTTAACAAACTTACTAAATATTATGACGCAAGCCACCGACAGAGACATAGCAGAGATTAAAGATTTAATCACAGCGGGAAATGTAGCAACTCAGAAGCAGATCGACACAATCACCAAGGCTACAGAAGCTAACACCAAAGCTATCAGCGATTTAACGCTAGAGATGCGGGTAGGGTTTGAGAAAATAGAGGGCAAGCTAGACGGGAATAACGGTCGTTTAGTCGCAGTAGAGGGCAATTTAAAGGGATTAGACGCAAGGTTGTGGGGATTTGGGGGAACTCTACTAGGTGCTGTTCTAGCTGCACTACTCGCAATCTTTGGGCGGTTCCTGTTTGCGAATACTCCATTAGGGTAATTTCTTGTAATAAAAAGGGCTGAAATTAGGGTCTAGACCCCCCGTTAGACCCCCCATGTTTTTAGATAACCTCTGAAAGTCTTACTCTAAGAGCGTTATATCAATCGGTGATACTTCATTGGTAATGAAGAGGTGATGAGTTCAAGCCTCATTGAGGGCTTCGGGTTGAAACATATTGCTGGCAAGGCTTTTAGAAAATAAACTAGTTCTAATAGCAGTATTTTTGTGTCTACCTATTGAAAAACAGGGGCAACCTATAGGCTGTTTTGGCTGTTTTGATCGGTCTATCACCCACCATTTCACCCAACGTTTTTATGCACATCGAACCAAAAGGGAAATCTCTGATTATCCGTTGGACGATTGTAGAAGTTCACGGGGCTAAGGCTGAAGAGAAGGTGGAATTTCACTAGCACGAGCAGCAGAAACAGATTCAACCAAAAAATCAAGAATATTACGCTCTTGTAGATTAAGGGAAGATACAACGTAGAAGTTCACAGGGGTAATAAAAGCCGAGAAGTCTGATAGGGTAAGGCACATGGAAAAACAGTGCCAGAATTAATAGTGGCAATCGATCCAGAAGAGTGGGCAAATTGGACACATCGGACATAATCGAAGGTTCGGTACTGAACATCGCCGTGCGGGAAAATCAACTGGTAAAAGTGGACAATCCGATCGCGACTATTCAAGATGTACGATTTAGAAAGTAAGCTCCAGACGATACGGAGCCAATTGAGTGGGGATATTCAAAAGGGTAAACAACAAATTTTCGGTATCGATGCTTAGATAGTATCACTCGATCGACAGGGATACAGTGCGGCTTTAGCTAAATCTACTTGCTACAAAGATTACGCTGGAGCGATTTCTACTAATCAACTCGAAGAAGCTAGTGCCATCACCGCCCAACAAAAATACGCAATCATCGCCCCCATCACTGGCACAGTTTAGGAGCTAAATCTGCGAAATAATTATCAAGTAGTCCGTCCAGGCGATCAGGTGGCTTAAATCGTTCCCCAAAATGCCGCTCTGGAAATCAAAGCGATCGTCGCGCCTGGAGACATTGATAATGTCAAGGTTAGGCAAGTTGTGCCGATGCGAGTATCTGCTTGTACCCATACCGATCTTGGTGTTTTAGTGGGCAAAGTTACCAACGTTGCTGCTGATGCCAAGCAACCAGACCGGAATGGGGGCAATAATGCCGCTAGACAACCACAAGCAGCGACGAATAGCAATTACGAGGTGATGATCAAACCAGATACGCTGATGCTCAAGAATGGGGTGAATAAGTGTCAGATTCGATCGGGTATGGAAGGCAGATTTGAGATTATTTCCAAGGAGGAGACTGTGTTGCAATTCGTGATCAGAAAGGCACGGCTGTTGGTAAATTTGTGAGTTTTATCCACCAAAAAGCGGCACTCAAATGAATGCCGCTTTTTAGATAGAACCTAACTAGTGATTACTACCCACCCTAATCTACTTTTTGACAAGTCTAATCCGCGTTCGCGTAGCGTCTCCGTCAGGAGAAGGCAGACTTTGCATCATGAGCAACGATTACCCTACGGTAAGGCTCCGCCAAGAATCGTAGGCGTTATACGAGTAGTACTTTAATTAATTAATCTGCATTAACTTCAGGCGAAGACATCGGTAATTCCATCAGTCGCTCTGGAGCAGGCATCGCCAAAATTGGGTCATTCAACGCCACCATCAGCGGTGCGGGGGTATTGGCTTTATTTGATGCAAATTGTAATTGCGGGCTACGATCGCCCAACAAGCCACTCAAACCAGTTACCGCAGCCAGGACAGTTGCGGCAATCGCTCCACCACCAATCCAAGACAGCTTGCGATTGCGGTTGCGATCAATCTTTTCAAATACACTTTCAGCCAAAGCAGTGGTAGACTGGCTGCTTGGCACTGAGATCCGAGGCATTGCGTGCTGAACACTTTGCATCTGGCGATACTGTTGCTGAAACGCCCGATCACTAGCTAGCCACGCTTCTACCTGTTTACGTTCAGTCGCTGTCACTTCACCATCTAGATAGGCACTAAGCAATTCAAACCGTTCATCCAAAACGGCGACTGATCGCTCCCCATCGAAATTGTCTATCATTTTCCGATCCTCAATTACCCAGTGTGTGTCCCAAAGTTCAACTATCTTTTAATTTTAGCCAATCCAGCTAAATATTAATATGTTACTAATGTTCCCAAATTGGGATACTTAGTTACGATTCAAAATAACCAGTTAGTTGAGATTGCAATCCAGCTCTCGCTCTAGCAATCCGTGACTTGACTGTCCCGATCGATACTCCGGTAGCTTCAGCGATCTCTTCGTAGGACAACCCTTCGATTTCGCGGAGGACGATCGTGGTGCGGAAGGCCGCAGGGAGATTGGCAATCGCCGATCTAAGCCTGTCGTAAAACTCAACTGTACTGAGATGCTCGGAGGGGTTGGGGGTATCAGAAGCGATATCCCACTCCATCGATCCATCTTCGAGATTAATCGGTGCATCTAGCGACAACGGTGGGGCTACTCGTTTGCGTTTGCGTAGCTCATCGTAAAACAGATTGGTGGCAATCCTACTCAACCAGCCCCGAAACTTTTCGGGTTCATTGAGACTTTTAATATTTTTGTACACCCGAATCCACACTTCTTGAGCTAGATCCGCCCGATCCTGCCAGTCTGGAGCCAAGTGATACAAAATCCGATCCACATGAGACTGGTGGCGACGCATCAGCTCTGTTAAGGCTGCTCGATCTGAGCGCAGCCCAGACTGAGCGAGCAAAATCAGCTCATTGTTCGGTAATTTGTCTAGTTTATCTGCTTGCACTCTGGTTCGAGGGAGGTTTTCCTCAAGCTGGGACCAAGATAGGGAGAGTGATTGGCTCATGGTGATTACAGTTGTTCAAACATCCTAACCACTATGACAATCATCGATTGACTGTTGTTCCCAAATTTAGATTTGGATATTTGGGAATCAACAATTTGCGATCGATCTATGCCTTGATCTTCAACAGTTCCACGTCGAATACCAGTACTGCATTGGGGGGAATCACACCACCAGCACCACGCGCACCGTAGCCCAATTCTGCCGGAATAATCAGCTTGCGACGACCACCTACTTTCATGGTACTCAGCCCTTCGTCCCAACCTTTGATCACTTGACCTTCACCAATTTGAAATTCAAAAGCTTGGTTACGATCGCGGGAACTATCAAATTTCTTGCCACTCTCTAGCGTACCAGTATAGTGAACCGATACAGTTTGACCTTTGACAGGTAGCTCGCCTGTTCCTTCAGCGATCTCGATGTATTGTAATCCTGAAGCAGTTGTGACTGCTGGTGCTGATTTTTCGGCGTTATCCATAGCAATTGATTGTGAAGGAGCGGATGTAGCTAGACTGATGGTAGCAATTGATTCGGTGGGAGAAATCGATCCCGCAATTGCTGCTGAGCTGCCCGACATAAACTGGAAGGCTAGCACTAGAATACCGCATCCGAGCATCAATCCTAAACTGACTAAAATTTCTCTCATACTCAATTTGATGTGAACCACTGTTTGATTATAGTGGGGAGTGGAGAGTTGGGAGTTGGGAGTGTGAGAGATGAAATATAGTAAAAGTCGCGTATGGTGGGCAATGCCCACCAACTAAGCTTCACGCATTATCAATACTTCCGCTGCTCTAAACTACTTCCAGGATTTATTTTCCATGTCGCGGATTTGGCGTTCGAGTCTGTCGATTCTACCGCGTAGCTCATCCATCTCTGCTTGACGCGGTACGCCCAGATCTTGCATGGTATTACGAATCAGTCGCTGCATCTGAATCTCAAAATTAGCCGGATCTAGCTTTATTTGCCCCATTAAGTCATCAACAAATGATTTTGCTTGGTCGGGATCGATTTTACCTTCTTTGACCCATTGCTCGCTGACCTCGCGGACTCGATCGGCAACCAATGAAGTCGTGCCAATCCCGATCATTAAAATTTGTTGCAGCCAGTTGTTGTTA